>NZ_PYWN01000083.1 GCF_003049505.1 Metasolibacillus meyeri | reverse complement strand
TTTCAATATATTTTAAATAATTTAAAACAGTATAATATAGGTTATTCAGATTTCATTCTATTTATGTAATTAGAAGTTTTTGTTCAAAATCCAATATTAATAAAACATTCAGAATATTACTTGATTTATTTTTTATGATTTAGCAATATTTTCTCTGTTAGCAGAAATATAACATCCAGTTACAATTATAGAAAACACTCAATTCCGATTTTGAAGAGAGACTCTGCATGATGTAGATTAGTTAATCATTGACACGTGTTGTAACGCTTTTAGATTACTATGAGCCGTTCCATGTCATACGCTATAATCACTTCATAATAAGATGGAAGCTTAATCGACGTTTCATTTTACGAGGCGGGACTGTTTGTTTTAAATAGTTGTAAATTGTCCCACGACTCAATTGATGTTTTTCGGCAATCTGCGTGGTACGTATATCTACTTGATTATCCTGTTGGATCCCTATAGTTCATGTGCATACCGGGCACACTTAAAAAACCCTCTCCTGCAAATGAAGGAGAGAGTTTTCTCTAAAAAAAATTATTATTTAACCGGTGTGTCTGCTACTAATTCTACTAATTCTAAGTTAGAAAGTGTTGTATTACCGTATTCAACGCTCCAGTTTTTCACACGTTTGTTAACTGGTGTAAGCTCTAAACGGTACATCATTGGTACAATTGGTGCCACTTCAGCCATTTCTTTTTCAAATGCTGCGAACTGCTCAGCACGGTAAGTAGCATCAAATGACTTGTTAGAGTCGATATTGCTTAAAATTGTTTGTAAGTTTTCTGATGTGTAACGAGAGAAGTTATATGCAGCTGTATGTGCATAAACACCAGATGGTGATGGGTTAGTACCTACGCCCCATGCAGCCATAAAGATATCGATGTTTGGATCATCAGCTTCTACTTTGTCATAGAATGAGTTAAACTCAATTGTACGACCATCTGTGTACACAACATTTAATCCAATTTCTTTCCAGTTTTGTAACCAGAATGCTGAAATTTGCTCAGCTACATCATCACCTGACATTGTAGCAAATTTAATTTCAAATGGCTTACCTTCTTTATCTTCACGGATACCGTCACCATCAACATCCACATAACCAGCGTCATCTAATAATTGACTTGCTTTATCTGGATCATATTTATATCCTTCTAAGCTTGCATCATGGAATGATGAGAATACCGGAGGAAGGATTGCATTTGCACGCTCACGTAAGCCATCATAGAATACTTCTGTTACTTCTTCAACGTTTAATGCATAAGCCATAGCTTGACGTAAGTTTACGTCACCCATTTTAGAATTTTCTAAATCAGTTGCTACTTCTTTTGTTTCTGTATCCCATTTCCCTACTTTAAAGCCTAGGTATGAGTAGTAAAGCTCTGGAACCGCTAAAACATCAATATTTGTTAAGTTTTCGATTTCAACATATTTTGAAGAACCGAAAGAAAGTGATACATCATATTCACCTGCTTCTAATGCTTTTGCAATAGATGCTGATGGTACTACTTTCACGATAACGCCGTCTAATTTCGGTTTACCTTTCCAGTAGTTTTCATTAGCTTTAAATTGTACAGATTCACCAGGAACAACACGGTCAATTACGAAAGCACCAAGTGTTACTGGATTTTTACGAATTGCATCATGCTCTACTAATTCTGCTACAGGAACATCGCTAAGGATATGGCTTGGCTCAGCATAAGTTAAGATGCCATCTCCACCAGAGAATAAACCTGGAGATACTTCTTTAAGTTGTAATTCTAAAGTAGTTTCATCAATCTTGTTAAGACCTGAAATTGTGTCAGCTGTACCATCATGATACTCTTCAGCACCTACGATATTACGGAAGAATGAGTTGTAACGTACACCTGTGTAATCTTTATGACCGATAATGTTATATGGTAACATTAAATCTTCAATTTTTAATGGCTCGCCATCAGACCATTTTACACCTTCACGAATTTTAATCGTTACGATGTTTGGCTCACCCTCTGTTAAAGTAAAGCTAGCGATTCCTTCATCAGTAAGTAAGAAGTCACCATCGCTTTTAAAAATACTGTTAGAAGCAAACTCCATTAAGTCTGCATCATATGCATCCTCATAAAGTGCATATGAGAAAATACCTTGGAAAGGCTCATCTTTCTGCATAGCTACCATTAATGTACCGCCTTCAATAGCAGTCCCTTCGTTTTCAACAGAAATCGAGAAACCATCTTCTTCTTGCTCAGTATTAGTTTCCTCATTAGTTGTTGTGCCACCGTCAGTTGTGCCACCATCAGTACCTTTGCCTGCGTCTTCTTTTTTATCTCCGCCACATGCAGCTAATACTAGCATTAGTGCAAATAACATTGTTAGAAGAGCCCAACGTTGTTTCTTCATTTTTTTTCCTCCCTTTTTTGCCTCAGCTAGAAATTGTACCTATAAACACTAGCCATATTTATCAAAACACACTTACCAACTACTGATAAATGTGATGGTACCACTCTCTTTTGTACTGAAAGCGTTAGCAACAACTCTTTTGTGCAAAAGCGAAGCGTCAGCTACAAGTACAAAACTCTTACTAGTATTCTAGTAAATCTTTCAAAAAAAATCAATTTTCAGTTTTTTCTGAATAAAATTAATTAATAGTTTTTTCAGAAAGCAACTATTTGAAATAACTTCTTTCATATCTTAACTACTTTATATGCAAAAAGTCTAGTATATTTTCATAATTTGCGTGGAAAATTTAGAAAATATTTTCTAAATCTCCCACGCACGCATTGGATTACATCGAAATTACCCTAGACGTTGCTTAGCATCTGCCGCACGGCGCAACGCTTGTCCAACATAGTTGATTGAAAGCATTAATATTAAAATAAATAATGCCGCTGGTAGCCATACCCACCAATATGTTGACATAACTAATGGATTATTAGCATATGCTACAAGTGTCCCTAATGAAGGTGTTGACGGTGGTAAACCGAACCCTAAATAAGTTAAACCTGTCTCAATACCGATATTCCCTGCAAAGCTTAGTGTTGCTTCAACAATTAAAATTGAACTAATATTTGGCATTACTTCTTTGAAAATAATAACAAAATCATTCGTTCCAAGTGTCTTTGAAGCATTTACATAGTCACGACGGCTTTCTGATAATGATTTTGAACGTATAAGACGTGCAATACCCGTCCAGCCAAATATACTAATAATAAGAATAAACGTAAATACAGTATATTTCGGTACAATTGTAATAAATACAATAATAATCATTAAAGATGGTAATGTAATAAAGAAGTCAATAATACGCATAAACATATTATCAATCCATCCACCGAAATAACCACAAGCTAAACCGATAAAAATACCTGTTATGCCTGTTATTAATGTAATGGCAATCGCAATTAATAACGAGTTTTTCGCTCCGATAATAAGCTGTCCTAAAATATCACTACCACCAATATCTGCTCCAAGCCAATGTGTAGAGCTAGGTGGTGCATATTTATTACGCAACGAAACTTTCATGACTTCTGCCGGATCAAAAAACAGTGATGCTATAAAAACGCCAAAAATCGTTACAACCATAACTATTAATGAGAACATCGCAACTTTATCTTTTAGAAACTCTCGCCATATAACCTGAAAGCCTGTTGGCGGAGCGCTTACGATTTCTTGCTCTTTTTTATTATCTTTCTCTTTAACCACTTTTTTCACCTCTCCTTAAGTTATTATTTTGTCTATTCAATCCTAATTCGTGGGTCAACAATACTCATAATAATATCGGATAATAGACTACCTAATAACGCTAAGAAACCATATAACATAACAAGCGCTGTAATAACACTATAGTCACGAGATGAAATCGATTGAATAAATAAGTGTCCCATACCTGGATATGCGAAAATTGTTTCAATGAAAATTGAACCGCCTAATAATCCTGTAATTGTAAAACCGATAAATGCCGCTACTGGTAATAGCGAGTTACGGAAAATATGTTTTGAATATACTTTGCGTGCTGGTACCCCTTTTGCACGTGCTGTACGTACATAATCCATGCTTTTTGCATCAACTACTTCAGTACGTAAATATTGGATAATCCCAGTAGTACCTAAAACAGCTGCTGTAAATGCAGGTAAAATCATATGGTAAACTTTACTCATATAGTAACCAGCTGTGCCTGGTGCTTCTCGAACATCTACTGAACCCGTTGTTGGGAACAAGCTTAGTTGGTAACCGAAGAAGTATAGCAAAATCAATGCTAATACGAATGTCGGTATCGCAAAACTAATAAAACTATATAAAACGACCCCTCTGTCAAACCAACTGTTATGGAAACGCCCTGCCAATACCCCTAATGGCACTGCGATTGCATAGAGCATAACAGCGGTTAATAACGATAACCAGAACGTATTCATCGCACGTTCACCGATTAATGTTGATACTTTTACTTTGTACGTGTAACTATTTCCAAATTCCCCTTTAAAAGCATTGCCCATCCAACGTACATATTGCTGATACCATGGATCATTTAAACCATTTAATTCACGCAATTCTTCAATACGTGCAGGATCTGTTTCTGGTGTGATTTTGCCTGTGAATGGATCACCCGGCATGTTTTTCGCCATAATAAAAATTAATAAACTCAGTATAAATAATTGTGGAATCATAATTAAAACACGTCGAACAACTGTTTTCCACATATTAATTGCCTCCCTTCAAAGCTGAAGAAGTTGCAGCGACAAAATGCGTATCTGAAATTGGCGATAAATTATACACTCGACCATTTTCATCAAAATACTGCTTATGCTCTACTTGATAGTTACGCTCTACTTCAATGCGCTCAAGCTTACGATCTTCGCGTCCATTTGGTGTAATATCTGGAATAGCCGATAGTAATCGTTTTGTATAAATATGTTGTGGATTCTCGTAAATATCATATTTCGTACCTGACTCTACGAAACGTCCTTTATACATAATCGAAATATAGTCACACATATGCTTTACCACACCTAAATCATGTGAAATAAATAAATAGCTTAAGCCATATTCGTCTTGAATATCTTTCATAAAGTTTAAAACTTGCGCTTGTACAGATAAATCAAGTGCTGAAACTGGCTCATCCGCAATAATTAATTTAGGATTTGTTGCAATCGCACGTGCAATACCAAGACGTTGCTTTTGACCACCAGAGAATTCATGTGGATATTTTAATTTTGCATCTTCAGGCATACCAACAATCGCTAAAAGCTCGCTAATTCTACGGCTTTCCTCCTGAGGTGTTAGCTTCAAGAAGTTACGAATTGGCTCTGCTAAAATATCTTGTACACGCTTTCTCGGATTCATACTAGAATGTGAGTCTTGGAAAATCATTTGAATATCACGGTTATAAGCAGAAGTACGATCACGACGCTTATTCGTCACATTTTCACCTTCATAAATAATAGAGCCTGCTGAAATTTTCTCTAAACCAATAATTGATTTACCTGTTGTCGATTTACCACAACCAGATTCCCCAACTAAACCATAGGCTTTCCCTTTTTCAAACTCCATTGAAATACCATCAACAGCATATACATTATCAACTATTGTATTAAAAAATCCACCGCGAATTGGGTAATGGACTTTTAAATCATTAATTTGCATAAAGCTCATTATGCACGTCCTCCTTCTTCGCCTTTAAAATAGAATTCTTTATAGCACGTACATCTTACGAAGTGATTTGGTGCTACTTCATGCAGCACAGGATCCTTCTCATGCGCGCTCTCTGGAATCCAAGAAATACGTGGTGAGAAACGACAGCCTTGACGTGGCAATTTTAATAAAGAAGGTACAATTCCTTCGATAACATTCAATTTCTTCCCGTCTGAATTCATCTGTGGAATTGAGTTAAATAACGAGCGTGTATATGGGTGTTTCGGATTATTAAACAATTCCTCTACTGGTGCCTCTTCGATAATTTGACCCGCATACATAACAGCTACGCGATCAGCTACTTCAGCTACAACACCTAAATCGTGTGTAATTAAAATAATGCCTGAGCCCGTTTCTGCTTGTAAGTCTTTTAGTAAGTCTAAAATTTGCGCTTGGATTGTTACATCCAAAGCCGTTGTCGGTTCATCCGCAATAATAATTTGCGGCTTACAAGAAATCGCAATCGCAATAATAACACGTTGTCGCATACCACCAGATAATTGGTGTGGGAATTGTCTTGCAACACGTTGTGGATTTGGAATTCCAACTTGCGCTAATAGTTCGAAAACTCGAGCTACACGTGCTTCCTTCGTTAATTTAGTATGGTAGATTAAAGCTTCCTCAATCTGCTCCCCTATACGCATTAATGGATTTAATGCAGAAAGCGGATCTTGGAAAATCATCCCTATATCCATACCACGAACATCGTTGAACTCTTCCTCGCTTAATTTTGCAAGATTTTTATTTTTAAATAAAATCTCACCTTGCACTCGCGTTTTATTATGGTCGTGAAGTCCAATAATTGATGTGGCTAAAGTACTTTTACCACAGCCTGATTCGCCAACAATCGCCAGGATTTCGTTTTTTCTTAATGTTAAAGACACTCCGTCTACAGCGTCGAAGTATGTATCTTTGATTCGAAAACCTGTATGTAAATCTTTAATTACTAAAAGCTCTTCTGACGTCTTCAAATTCTTTCTCCTTTCAAGCAACCAGTTGAGAATATTATGACAATTTACTATTCAGCAAAAATCAATCATTCTAAAACTGTTTCTTAATTCTTGTTGTATAATTTAAAAGCTGACTATACCGCTTCACATTATACTCTTTGTAAATCTTTAAAGTCAATATGTCCTTCTTTAGCTATTCTGACATAATATGATTCTAAATTTAAATAATATTTTTGACAAGCCTTTTTTATTTTTTTCTTACTTCATCACTTTAAAGTGCTAGTTAATGCCTTTTATTCTTCATTATCAACAAATTCCTTCCAATTCAAAAAATATATTAAAATAATGATAATATCCCTCTATAGATATAAGAATATTCAAACAATAGTTTTCTGTTTTGGCAATATCTGCGTTACACTGATTTTACATTCATTATTAGTGTCATGAAGTATCGTAATATATGTAACATAAAGCTTATTTAAATAATTATGAAAAAATAATATTTTCCCTTATTACTTAGTAACACGAAGGTTTATAAAGCTTTTATTTGTTTCTTCTTATTTATTATAAGAAGGCTCCTATTACATGTTATATTTCGCATACCGAACCAATATTTCTGCACGTTTCCAATATTTTTTATTTTAAATTTTTATTTTAAATTTTTTTCTCTCCATACAAAAAACGCCCTATCAATTCCCTAAAAAGGAATGATAAGGCATTTTTTATATCTCTGTATTCTCTTCTAAGTTACGTTTTTTTCGACCGCGTTTGATGATTGCAATGACAAAGATGACAAACAATACATAAACAATTCCTAATGCCACCAAATAGGGGATATTCCATCCGCGTTCATCGATAATTTGATAAACTTCTGAAACTTCTCGGTCTAGAACAACGATATATTCATCATCTTTATTTTGCTTTACAATTTCATTACTTAATACACCGCGCAGTTCTTTGTCTTCACCAATCTCAGCTGCAGTTAAAACAACTTGCTTCGTTTTACTCGTATTGTTTGTAATAACTAGCCACTGCTCTTCTTCAGATTTACGAGTAAAAGCAATTAATCCATTGTCATTTTCAACTAGGCTAAAATCGCCTTGGCGCATAGCAGCAGATTTACTTCGTATACTTTGCAAGTTTCCGATATAATCAACAAGCTCTTCCTCTGTTTTAAAATTATAAATTTGATGCGCTTGCTCACCTGCCACACCATTCATCGCAATTTCCGTACCATATTGTACAACTGGTACACCAGGCAAGAACATTATTGGTAGCAATGCTGTCTTTAAACGCGTTGGTGGGAACATTTTTTGCTCCGTTGCGTCCAATACAAAACGATTTGTTTGTAACGAGTCAATCATTAGTAGTGGTGCTACTTGCTCACCTGCTAAGTATGGTTCGATATGCTTTAATAAATCATTGGTTGGTAAATCTACATTTTTGAAGATATCACGATATATTTCAGCTGCATCTTCCGCAAATTTCGCATCAAAATTTGCCTCACTATCTTCATTTGTAATCACATACATTGCATTATTTCGTGTCTTCACAGCTTCAATTAAGCTATTTAAAAAGGCTGTATCTGCATCCCCAATATTCGTTAAACGAATACCACCAAAATTATAGCTCTCAACGAACTGCATTAGGGCTTCCTCTAAAGCAGCCTGTACTTCCAAATTTGTTAAATCCCATTGTACAAGCTCTTCATGTTGCGATTTAATCCAAGCTTGCTTCGCTGGGTCTTGCGCCCACTCATGATTAACGCTGACATTCGATAGTGGGAAATCCACCATTATTTGAATACCTTCTTTATTGTAGGCCAGAATTAAATCAGCTAATTCCTGCTCCGTTCCAAAATGAGGTTCAAGGTTTTCATAGCTCGTTGGTGTCCAACCGTCATATGTTTCGGTTGTAAACACTGTCCCGATCGAGGTAATAGTAAAGCCCATTTTTTTTATTGTAGGAAGCTTTTCAACTAAACCGGCAAAATCCCCACCAGCAAATTGCGTTGCATCTTGTCTATCTACATTTATATCGTTTTGCGCTGTTTTGTTAAAATAGCGGTCAACTAATACATCATATATACTTTCATCTGCAATTGTTCGTGCCTCATCTGCATAGCTAACGATCGATAATGGCGTTAGTAATAAGATTGCCACGATTATCGCAGAAACCCATTTCATCATTTTCATTTAAAGTTCTCCCCTAGTTAACAGTAGTTCATCGTCATTTTACCAAACTTCCGAACCCTTTTTCTATTACAATACTGTAAATTAAATTGAAATACGGCAAATACGTGAACAAAAGCGATAGGCTGCGCCAATAAAGTGGTAAAAAAACGCTCATAAAACCCAGAAATTGATCAATTAATAAAAAATGCAGAGACATTTTACTTTGTCTCTGCACCTTTCATTTTAGAAATTCATACCGATTCCTGTCGATAACCCTAAATAAAGCGTTACTGCTAATACGATTGCAAATAATGCCCAAAACATCGTTGTTGGCTTGCCCTTTTTCTTACGCACTAAAATCATTTCCATAAAGCCGATGACAAGTATGCCAAATAATACTTTCATATCATAGTACATACCGCTCTCTGCGATATTGCTGCGCCACTCCATAAATAATGCGCCGCCAGAAATAATAATTAAAATGTACATAACACGTAATGCCATATGTACGCCTTTATTTGGCTTACTTGCTAATGCAGCAATGAAAAATAATACAAGTGCAAGTACCCATGTCGTAATATGAAGATGTGTTGTGCTCGTTAAAAAACTCATTGTATCCCACCTCATTTTTTCTCTTCATGACATATCCTATCATGTGAGATGAGTAGTTTCAATGAATATGGTGCCAGGCACACACACAATTCTCACACAATTCCAAAGAAAAACCTGAACGACAATGAAACATTAATTGTTTCAAAACCTTCAGGTTCTTCATGATTTATTTATCTCATACTTAACAATCTTTTGTGTACCGAAAGCGTAGCGTCAGGTACAGACTATGAAGCTCTTAGTTTGTGTTCCTTTATCATCAATCAGTGGGATTGAGAAACTTCCACTGATTAAAGGCTCACTTTATGCAAAACGATTTGCTAATGTACCAATTCCTTCAATTGAAATTTTCACTTCATCGCCAGCTTTTAAATATGTTGGTGGATTCATGCCTTTACCTACTCCTGCAGGCGTGCCTGTTAAAATAATATCGCCAGGCTCTAACGTCACATATTTTGATAAAATCGCAATTAAGTCTGCTACTTCAAACATCATATCTTTTGTTGAACCATTTTGACGCACTTCACCATTTACTTTCGTTACAATTGACAGTACTTGTGGATCTGGAATTTCATCCTTTGATACTAAGTATGGCCCCATCGGACAAGCGCTATCTAAGCTTTTGCCTAAGAAAAATTGCTTATGCTTTTCCTGTAAGTCACGCGCTGTAATATCGTTGGCAATTGTGTAACCAAACACATAATCATAAGCCATGCCTTTCGGAATATCTTTACCGCGCTTCCCAATAACGACTGCTAATTCACCTTCGTAATCTAGCATTGTCGTTTTCTCTGCATGAACTGGTAATGTTGTTTCATCCGCAGCGATTGCTGTAGGTGCTTTTGTAAAGACAATGATATCCTCTGGTGCTGCATCTGCCCCCATTTCTTTCGCATGATCATCATAATTTTTCCCTACACATAAAATATTTTTCGGTGTGCGCGGGATCGGGGCTAACCATTCGATCTCATTAAATGTATGTTTAAATTGCTGCGCATTTTCGCTTTTTTGTGCGGCATCTACTAATTTTCTTGTTTTTTCTACAAAGTCAAAGCCTAATGCAATACCATCAATAATCGTTGACGGAAAAGAAGGAAAAACTTGTAGTGCTTCTTGTATTGCTAACACATCCCAAACCGCTTCTTCTTTTTTTACTTTCGGTCCAAATTTTACTTGTTCATCTAATTTAAAAGATAATAATTTCATAATTGTGTTTGCACTCCTTCTTTTTTATACATCATACATCATTATGCAACAAAAAGCCTTATTTTTCTGATAATTTTTTACCGTAAGTCAATCTTTTTATAGCAGCCTCAAGTGGTCCTTGCGAAAACTTCGATAACCATAGCTCTGCAATAATCAATTGTGTAGCAAAAATACCTAACGCGATATACGTGCCCATTTCGACAGTCATTTTTCCATACAATCCAAGCCCAAAGTTATAGAAAATAAAAGTACCAATAATTGACTGCATAATATACATTGTCATCGACATGCGCCCTAGCTTCGCAAACGGTGATAACACCTTCAGTGCGAATGGCAATAAACAAATAACGATAATCACCGCCATATAGCCGATTGCTAAAATTGGTCCTCCGACAACTACTTTTACATAGTCTAATAGATGCGTATGTGTAAACATGTATGGTGCACTTTTAATAAATAAGCCTAAACCTATACCCACTACAGCTAAAATCAGCCACATCACTTTTAGTTCTTTTGCTCGTTCAATTAAACGCCACTTCGCTGCGGCTGCACCAATGAGCATATATGGCAATATCGTAAATAAGGACATAAACCACATACCGAAACCCATTTGTACAGATAGATCAGCTAGGCGTTGCGTAAATGCATCCATCCATGTACCTGTGCCATATGCTGTAATCGCATTTTGAATCATTATAATATCCACTGCTCTTGCTTCAACTTCCGAATTTAACATGCCCATCATGGACAAGACGAATAGCATAAAGCCATGGAACAGCCCATTTAACATGATTGCAATAGTAATCATCCACGGACTTTTCAAACGTATTAACACAATTAAAAAGAAACCGCAAAATGCATAGGTAGCTAAAATATCGCCCCACCAAATAAGAAAGGCATGTAACAAGCCAATTACTAATAAAATAATAAGGCGCTTCGGTGCAAATTTATAAAAATTTATACCCGTTTTTTGCGACTTTATATATTGCATCGCTAATCCATAGCCAAATAGCATGGAGAATAGCGGATAAAAGCTACTTTGCACATAAATATCTAATGTTTGCTGCCAAATAATATCCTTTGCTTCAGTAAACCAATGAAGCGTATCGATATGTGGTTGCGGTAAATAGAAGCCAAACATATTTACTAGTAAAATACCTAGTAAACTTACACCGCGTAAAATATCAATTGTATGTACCCGTTCATGCATTAATGTAGGTTGAAATTTCACAATTATAGCTCCTTTGATAAGGCCATCTGAAAAGTAGAATAACACACCACTTTTCAGATAACAATTTTCTGTTTTGTGGAGCATACTTACCATTCAGAAAAATGACTTTAGCCTTTAAATAGTTGAAAACACTAGCCCCAACGACTTTTCTTTACAAATTTAAAGCGAATAAAATATTTTTTAGAAGTAGTTGCTACTTTCGGCATAACGCTTTTATATCATCACAATTGCTACTTCAACACAACAGTTTGACCAATATCATATAAATACAATATTTTTTCTGTGACCTGTACTTGATTAATCATCTCAATTGCTTCGCTATAAATTTGTAACTGCATTTGATAGCGCTTTGCCATTTCTTCTGTTAAAGCAGGCTCTACCTCAAATGGTGGACGAATTTTATCCGTTTTATAATCGAGTAAGACCCATTGCCCATTTTCCTCAAATAAGCAATCAATAACCCCTTGCACAATTTGACTATCCCCTTCAGAATCTGTTCGGCTAATCGTAAATGGTACTTCACGAAGAAGTTGCGTTGCCTGTTTAAAGCGAACACCAATTGGAGAGTTGAAAAATTCCATTACCTTGTCCATCTTAACAATCGCCGCTTCATCTTTTGTTAGCAATTCACGCTCAACTAAATTCCCAACAAAACCGTTCGCTTCATCAAGCGTTGTAAAGCCTTGCTGCGGCACATGCTGCATAATGGAGTGAATAACCGTTCCCATCTCAGCTGCTGACAAAGCTTTTGACTGTATAAAGCTTGGACGTTTCGCTATTGACGCTTGTTTCATCACCTGCGGATTATAAACGATATCCTCCTCCTGCTGTAGCGCCTCAAAACGCTTAATTTCCGAAACCGACGTCTTCGATTTTTTCGTTGTCGCCTGCAAATACGGATATATGGCTGTAAATCGCTCTGTTAACTCTCCAACAAGCTGCTCACTCACCTCTTCCTCTAGTAACATTTGCACGAAAGAAGCTTGTTCCTCTATATGTTTGAGAAGCTCCGTTGCCAATATTTTGACTGACCATAGCGAGTCTTTTTGTGCGATTATTTCACGCTCTCCAAATGCCTCATCCTGCATAGCTCTCGTTAAAAAATCTGGATGACTAACAAGGGCAGGTGCTACCCAATCTAAAAATGAATTCGCACTTGCTCTTAAATAATTAGGCAATAACGCTTTTGGCGGCAGGTCTTGAAGCATTTCCCATTTTGCTAGCTTCTTCTCCCAATTTTTCACTGTGCCTAACAAAATTAAGCGCTCTTTTGCACGCGTCATCGCTACATAAAGTATACGCATTTCCTCCGCCTTAAGTTTCGCTATTTTCTTTTCTTTTATAGCTAAATATGGCAAAGATGTAAACATCGTGCGCTCTTCTGTATTAATCGCCTTTACGGCAAGGCCAAAATCTTGATCGAATAAATAGGAACCTTTAAAATCTTGCTGGTTGAAGGATTTAGCGATACCCGCTACGAAAACAACTGGAAACTCCAATCCTTTTGATGAGTGAATCGTCATTAAACGAACGACATCATCACCTTCTCCAATGGATTTTGCAATACCTAAATCATCACCACGTGACTTCATGCGATCAACAAATCGTAAAAATCGGAACAAGCCACGGAATGAAGTTTTTTCATAAGCCAAGGCTCTGTCATGCAACGCCCTTAAATTCGCTTGGCGTTGCTTGCCATTCGTCATCGCACCAACAAACTCATAATAATTCGTATCTAAATAAATCGTCCAAATCAAATCAGCAAGGGAGCCTCGGCGTGCTAGGTGGCGCCACTTATCTAATAATGTTAAAAAATAATCGAGCTTTTCTGCCACTTTTGAATTCACTGGTTGCTCTATAAACGTAGTTACTGCTTCAAAAAATGGCACATTCCCTTTTGCCAAACGCACCTCAGCAAGCTCATTTTCCGTCAAGCCGAAAAATGGGGCTCGTAACACCGATGCAAGTGGAATATCTTGATACGGGTTATCTACAATTTTTAATACATTCAACATAATCATTACTTCTAGCGCATCAAAATAACCTTTTGATGATTCTGCATAGAGCGGAATACCCGCCACTTTAAATTCCTCGGCAAAATCCGCTGACCATGTCATTGAGCGCATTAAAATAACAATATCACTGTAGCGAATCGGTCGTGTTGTACCATCTTTTGGATTATAAATGGGCATTTCTTTTTCAATCATATGTTGAATTTTTCGAATCATATAGCGTGCTTCTTGCTGCGATGTTCTTAATTCCTCCTGCTCTTCATCAAGCTCAGTAGTTTCCTCCTCCTGCTCTGTAAACTGGTCAAGCACAACAAATTCAACAGGAATATTCATCTCGCTATACTGTGCACGGAATTTTAATGCTGCCTGCTCGTCATAATTAATTTCTCCAACGGTTTCATCCATAATGCGCTCAAATACATAGTTCGTCCCTGCTAATACTTCTGAGCGACTACGAAAATTCGCATTTAAATCGATTTTCAGCCCTGTATCGATTGGATTTTCAGAGAAATCTTTATATTTGCGTAAGAATAGGCGTGGTTCTGCTAATCGAAATTGATAAATTGACTGTTTGACATCACCGACCATAAATAAATTTCCTGTCGCCTCATCACCTGATTTGACAAGCTGTAAAATCGTCTCTTGTAATAAATTTACATCTTGGTACTCATCAACGAGTACCTCTTTAAAGCGCTCTTGAAAATCCCTCGCTACCGCAGATGGCTCAATGCCTGTCGCGGTTCGCTCTGTCAAAATTTCTAAAGCATAATGCTCTAAATCGGAAAAATCAACAAAGGCTCGCTCTAGCTTTGCCGCTTTAAATGCTTCACTAAAAATTTTCACAAGCTTCACAAGTGTTTCGATAATTGGCTTCATCTGTCTAATTTCATCAAGTAAAAATTGAGGCTTACGTATAAAAAATGTATCCTTTATTGCTTTCACAATATCCTTTGCCTCATCGCGATGATTTTTTGCCATCTCTTTTATTTGTGAATCTGCATCATCTGATTTTTTGATTGTCGGCAATCTGCCCCATTGCGCTTTTTGCATATGCTCATGAACGTCTTGCCATGTACTATTTTTGAGCAGGTCAATTGCAACTTGCACAAAGGCAAGCTCCTCTACTGCTAATGGGCTATACGCACCGATGCCAAAATCGCCTTCTGCATAGCGTTGCATTGTTAATAAATTATTTTCAGCAGCATATAAAGAATTCAAGATAGATGTTTTTAATTGAGGAGTGAATTTTAAATCATCCACTGTTACATCTGGCGCAATATCGTATTCCTTAGCCAGCGTATCAAGCCATTCATATGGTGCAGGTTGTACACGTGACATATTGTACAGCTGCAATAGCAACACTTCGATTTCTTGATCATGTCGATCCGAAGAAAAACTATCAACAAGCTCATATACTTCTGCTTGCAATAATTCTCCATCGTCGCCATATGCCTGCTCTAATATAGTAGAAAGGACATCATCCTGTAATAAAGCAACCTCATCCTGACTCGCTATGCGAAACCCTGGATCAAGATCAATCATATACGCATATTGGCGACAAATCGCTAAACAAAATGAATGTAATGTTGAAATTTGCGCTTTATTAATCAAGCTTAATTGACGTCGTAAAAAACGGTTATTTGAATCCTTTGCAATTTCCTTTTCCAATGCGGCAGCCAAGCGACTTCGCATTTCGGCTGCCGATGCGTTCGTAAACGTTACAACGAGCAATTCATCTACATCGAGCGGCTCGTCCTTCGCAATAATTTTCTGGATAAGGCGCTCAATTAAAACGGCCGTTTTTCCTGACCCTGCTGCTGCTGACACAAGCGTATCCTGTCCTGTCGCCCAAATTGCTTTCCATTGCTCATCCGTCCATTGAGCATCAGTCGGTTTCTTCGGTATCTTTAAGGTCACTATAGCCACACTCCTTTCTTACCTTTAAAATCAGCTCATCCGTCTTTTTCACTGGTAAATGATGATATTGCTGATGCCCGTCTGATGGATCAAACTGGCATACTGCTTTGAATCCACAATAATCACAGGCTGTTCGATTTTTTAATTTATACGGATAAATGTCTGTCGCTCCTGTGAATATTTTATTGCCCGCCTCTTTATGCTTTTCAATGACAAAGTCCTGTAAAATCGGCATCGTTTGCACATCTACCGTTTTAGAGTATGCGCCAATTGCCCCTTTCGTTGTCATACTCACTGGAATAACGGGCGATTTCTTTTGCTCCAATAAATTTTCATCCATCGCCTCTAGTACAGGAATTTCATTCGTTAACAGCCCTTGCATTCGGTATTTTTCAAGGCGTTGCAATTCTCGCATTTGCTCATCTACATATTCCTCCAAGCGAATTAAAGGATCGTGTACATGAACATACAGCATTCCTGCTGGTGTCACAGTAATTTCCTCATTTTTCGGCAAGGCGAATAGCTCTTTCGCATTTTTGACGGCTACATCTAAATACGTTAAAAGTTGCAATGAAATACCGTGATACACTTCATTTAAATCTAAATCGCGGCTTGATGATTTATAATCGACAACACGTAAATACAACTGGCCATTTTCTTCATATGCATCAATGCGGTCAATTTGTCCGCGCAAATACATTTTCCGCTTATTTTCTAATGGAATTTCCAATGCAGGTAACGGCTTAATCCCCTTTTTCACCGTTTTATCATCCGTTTTGCCAAAAGGTTTCTCATGAACGACTGGCTTAAACTTCGCTACCTTCGCATGCTCTGTCAAAGCAAATAATGTACGTGCCACAACACGAATTAGCTTTTCCTTAATATATAAATAGCGCGAATTGCTCTCTAAAATACGATAAGAAAAAATATGAACAAGCGGCTCTACTGCCTCACGTGCCTTTTGCAAACATTCCTTATAATTGGCTGGGGGTATCTCATCGCTCGATAAAATTGTACGCAATGCTTCATGGAATAAATCCCCCATCGCAAAAGTTTCTAAGCGATATTCCGCACGCTCCTCTAATCGCAAGCCATAAGTTGCAAAATGAGAATATGGACAGCGATAAAACTTTTCAATACGCGAAACACTGGCCTGTAGCTCCTCGCCATATAACTTTTCAGTGATCGCTGGTTGCAATGGTTCTGCCTTATTAATCGTATATAATGGCTTCGTCACAAACTGTAGCATTTGCTCCCATTGTGGATAACGACGATAAAATGTACGCAATGCACGCCACTCTGCTGCAAGCGATTTCGTCTGCTCCGCCTCTTTCAACTGTGTCGCTAAATAGGCAATGGATGGCTTCGGATGACGTAAATAAGGTAATACTTTACTTTGATCGATTTCTTCTATTGGGTCGATAAAGACACGCGTATGTGCTAATGTGCGCCGTTCGCCTATAGTAAATAATTTGTGCAATCGATTAATATACAGCGATGGCAGCAAGCTTTTTCCCTCTTCATCTGCGCTCGCAAATGTAATATAAAGCTTGTCTGTCGGTGAAGTAAACGCACGATAAATTAAAAACGCTTCCTGTAATAGCTTGCTTTTCGCACTCGGTGCTAATTCATAGTCAAACTGCTCAAAATGATGGCGATCCGCATCTGTTAACAATCCTTCTTGATCAATCCGCATTGGATAAACGCCATCATTCACACCGATAATAAACACTGCTTTCATATTATCAAAACGTGAGTATTCCACTGTCGCGACAGTAATCTCATCAATGGCTGGTGGAATATTCGAAAATTGCAATGAATCATAGCCTTCATCAAGCATTTCTGCTGCTTCCTGCAATGTCACTTCTTGCTCGCCAAACATTAAAACAAATTGATCGAGTATATTGACCCAGCCATTCCATACTTGGTCATGTTCACTTGCTAAATCAAGAGCTGTTTCAAGCTCCTGCGCCTTCATGCTTTGTAACTTTTCATATAATTGCAAATGTTCTGCATATTCATACAAAGCTTGCCCTATTTCTAAGCCTGTTTTTGCATTTTTTAAAGCTTGCTCCAACATGAGTAAAGGATTACGTACAATTTGGCGCGCCTGTTGTAGCCTTTCTTGCATTTCAAGCTCTTTATCTGTTTGTACAGCACCTATTTTCTCCAATACACGGAATCGACGATATTGCCAAACTTCTTCATCATGCCAGCGCTTACCAATAATTCCTTTCGCTATAACAAAATTTTCAAGCTTATCTAGCTGCTCACGATAAGTTTTCACCTCTGCGTGCAAAGGCAAAAATAAATCTGTTTTTACTGCGCGAAAAACAGGCTCATATTGCCAATTCGATATAACTGCCTCTAAAGAAGAACGCATAAATTCAATAAAGGGATGATGTAACATCGGTCGCTTTTCATTCATAAAAAACGGAATTTCATATTGCTTGAAAATCGTCGCAATGAGCGGATCATAGACATCTGCTTGGCGATACATAATCCCGATATCTTTATAACGAACTTGTTCCTCTGTCACAAGGCGCGTTATTTCCCGTGCAATACTTTGTATTTCTGCACGCCGGTTTACACCTTCGATAATCTGCACTGCTCCTGATGCTGCTTGAGCTACTGGTATGGAAGCATGGAAATTTGCTTCAATGTGCAATAAATCAGATTGTTGTGTACGGCAATTCGTCATTAAGTGCACACGGTTTTCAATTTCAAGATGATGCTGTGCTGCAAAATCCATTAATTTATCGTATGTAAACGCCGCACGATGAAATAATGCTTGTGGGTCCATTGCATCCTGTACATCATCAAAAGGTAAAACAATTGTGACACGCTTTGCTAATAATAATAATTGCTCAACGATGGCAAATTCCCTTATTGTAAATGCTGTGAAGCCATCAATATATACTTCTGCCTGCTGGATTTTTTCGGAGTTTTTTAATTGCTCAACTAAAATTGGATAAAAGCCTTCTCCATCCACGTAGCTTTCACCGATACTTTCTTCTAATTGCTGCAAAATAATTTGAAAATCCTTCATTTTTGCAATTAATGTATGCGCTGCCCCGTATGCTTCAAGCTCCTTTATTAGTTCGATAATAGAAATACTCGTTACATCATATTGGCTAAATTCACGCAGTAGTTGCTCAATTTCCTGCGTAAACCCTCGCTTACCAGCAGCTTGTTTAAAAATAGCGAATTGCTCCTTATAATCTTGCAAAATACGGCGAATAAGCATTCGATACCCAAAACTATCAATTTTATCGCGTGCAACACCGCCTGTCTCCTGTAAAATAAACCAAGCTAATCGTTTAAACGTTAATACTTGTGCCCGTATCATTCCGCTAATATCATAGCGATTTGTTAAATCGTATTCTGTTTTAAATGACATTTGATCAGGTACAATGACAAATAATGGTGCACCAAAGGGCTCCTCCTTTAAACGCTGCACAATTTCCTGCTGAAGTAATGTCGTTTTTCCAGTACCAGCTCGCCCTGAAATAATGCGTAAAGACATCAAACTCCCTCCTCTTTCTATCATTATACAACAGAACATACGTTTTAAATACTAATTCTTCCACCATTGCTCAAAATTCAAAAAATAGCTTAACCTGAATTTGCTACGATATTTGTACCTAGCCTTCGGAATGAATCACTAAAAGGGGTGCCAAAAGATATTCTCCTTTTAGCCCCCTTCGTTTCTGTATTAAATACCTGCTAAAAACAATGTGTACCTGTAAAAATTATTTACTGTTCGCTTTCACAACAAAAACATGAGCTGACGCTTTGCTTTCATACAGAGAAGCTCCTGCGATTACTTGTCGCAAAGGAGCTTCCTTTTAAGAATGGCTCTCTTTACTAACTGCTCGTAAATCACGTTCCACTCGTTTATTTAATTTATTTTCAACCCATTTTCCAATAATCCACAACAGAAAAATCCCACATATAACTAAAATTAATTTTTTCGGATCTGTTAAAATAGCGCGTAAATCATATCCTAATCCGCCAGTCACAGCAATCATCACAAATTTCCCTATAACAAGTGCTGTTAAATAATAATATCTTCGAATATTTGATAAACCTGCCACAATATTAATTAAAAATGCTGGTGAAAATGGAAAACACAATAGCACCAATATTGGCGCTAATCCTTTCATATCTACCCATTTGATTAATGTTTGTACACGTTTATTTTGTACGAATCTTTGCAGCTTCGGATGCGTTCCAAATTTCCTTGATACTAAAAATAATCCGTACGCACCTATAACGGAACCAATCCAAGATATGACAATCCCCAAAACAATTCCATACGCATTGACATTTGCCACAACGATAACAACGAGTGGTAATATAGGAATAAAGGCTTCAATAGCTGTCATAAAAATACCAAAAATCGGTCCTAGTAAATGATATTGTTCAATTAAATTTTCTAAATTTTCGATTGTAAACCAATCTCTCATCTGCTATCCCCTCTATATCAAAAGCACTGTATTTTATACTCATTTTAACATATTCTGCAGTATATAATATTTAACATTATTCGTCATTTTTCGCGAATATCTCATATATATTTTATACAATGTAGACGCAAAGCATACTATTAAAGTTTCACAAGGGGAATTATGGATTTTATTCTTTTAAAATACAAAAGCTGCCTGAAAAGTGGCATATTCCTCCACTTCTCCGACAGCTCTTAATTCACTAACAATAACCCAATTTTATAATGATCATTACTATGCACAACATGCTGTGCTAGGCGTACCTCATTTTGATGATTTAATATTTCTAAACGACAATGAGCAGCATTTACTTGTAGTGCTTCATATAATTCGCTTTCAGTAAATACGTCCTTCCCATTGACTTTGCGAATCACCTCACCAGCAACTAAACCCATTTTTTCAGCTGGTGAATTCGGTAATACACCTGCAATGATGACACCTCTAGACAATGGAGCAACCGCATAAGCATCTGTGCGCTCCTGTATTTTGTAATAAAGGCTAATGAGTAAACGTAAAATAGCTGCGCTCATTAAGGTTATAACACCAATCAGTGGTATAAAGTTTGAGGCTAACCCACCAATTATTACGAGCTGTGCCAAAATAAAAATAGCTCGGCTATACTTCGGATAAAAATAAACAGGTAATGTGCGTTTCGTCATTTGCTGGAAGCCAAACACAAATGGGAATAGCACAAGCGAAAATTCACTAGCCCCTAAAGTAAATTGTGGCCACCATGGAAGATAACTAGCGATTGCATCACCCGGGACAATGAAGAATAACGGTACAAATCTAATCCCCTTACTAAAATAAGCGACAGCATTTCTTCCCCGCTTCGTTTGTTCTACTACTGGGGAAGCAAACTTAGGTCCTGCCAGACGAATAAAACGAGCTTCCAACATTAACAGCATGCCTGCAATTAAAGTAATCGTCATTGCAGCTCCATGCTCATAAGAAAAGCCTTCGAATGTAAAGCCAAACACAGTAAAGCTTTTACCGAAATAAGCCATCGCTACAAGCACGCTAAAGCTAATCGCAATTGTCACAATGGGTGATAATAAATGGAATATAAAAATAATCATTGATGCTATGCTGACAACTATTAGCAGTAATAAAAATTCACTTGGAATTACTAACCCAACCGCTACTATTATCATGGATATAAAAAGGCTAGCAATCCAATTTATTTTCACAAAGCTTATTAATTCCGACCAACCATTTAAAATACGAATTCTAAAAAAGCGGCGCTCTCGTTTAACGCGACGATAGCCAAGATAAATGGCAAAAAGAGCAGCTACATACAATAATGGATTCATAATAAAGCGCAAAATAGCCATTAGTACTTCTATGATTATATCTATATACACAACTTCACCTACCAAGCCTCTTCTTTTTCTACAGGATCTTCATTATTCTTAGTTTATCTTTTAAAAGTCTCACTTTATAATTGTAGCAAAATCTTATTATATTGCGTAGCGCAAATTCTCCTAATTAGCTTTTTTACTGACGACTCTCTAGCTCATGTAATAAAAAGCTAAGTGCCATTTCGAGTTGCAAATCATGCTCTGGCTTTTCTTTATAAGTAAGGGCTTCTTCTTGTAATGCCGTAAAAAAGCTTTCGTCTAACTCTTCCCCTTTTACTAAATCATGCTGTTTTCGGAACTGCTTTACAACTTGGGCTGTTTCCTCATCGAAAAAGCCATCTGTTCTTCCAACTGAATAGCCAAGCTCATTTAACACATTTTGCACGTAAGCAATTTCTTCACTAAAATCACCTTGCTTGAAAGTGCCAACCAATGGCATCATTTCTAATGTGAAAAGTGGATGTTGCTTTACTTCTATATCTGGCAAAATACCTTTCCCATGAATCCATTCCTTTGTTGGCGTTAACCACTTATTTGTGGACAATTTTACCTCACCGCCATTTTGTAGCTCCCACGATTTTTGAACTGTACCTTTACCAAAGCTTGTATTGCCAATAATCGTTGCACGCTCCCACGCTTGCATCGCTGCAGAGAACACTTCACTTGCGGAGGCGCTTCCTTCATTTTGCAAAATGACAATCGGCTTTGTTAATGCTTCAATTTGCTCTGGCTTCGTCGTAAGAGGCTCCAATGCTCCTGCATTATTTTGCATATAAGCGAAAATACGCTCTCGATTTTCCAATGTGCTTATAATTTCAGCAACGCTATGCAAATAACCTCCTGGATTATCGCGCACATCAATAATCCAGCCTTCCACATCTTTCTGCGCTACTTCCGCAACTGCATTTTTCCATTCATCAGCCGTTTTTTCACCAAACATGCTAAGTGATAAATAACCAAATGATTCATCTGCTCGCTCTATAATCGCCGCTTCCACCGTTTCATTTTTTAATGCCGCTCGTTCTATTGTAAGCTTAATATGGCGCTCTGCCTGTGGTCTGTATAAAACAAGTATCACCTTTTCCCCAATCTTCCCTTGCATTAAGCGCATGACATCACCCATTGTTTTTCCATCAAGACGCTCATCATCAATTTGGACAATTTCATCTAGCGGGCGCACACCTGCCTTCTCAGCAGGTGAATCTTTAACAGGCGAAATGATAACAAACTTACCGTGCGTTTCCGCCAACTCCACACCAATCCCCACTCGTTCGCTTGCAAGTGACTGTCTATGTATCGCAGCCTCCTGTTCGCTATAGTATGTGCTGTATGGATCTTTGATTGCTGACGCCATACCGCGTAATGCCCCTTCTACTAACACATTCGACGCTGTATCATAAACGGATTGTTGTGAAATGAGCGTATACAATTCATCAACAGCCGCTAACTCCTCAGTAGGCGCCTTTTTCGCAAAGAAAAAATCATTGTTCCACAAAAACAAACTGCCTCCAACAATCCCAACAATACAAAATAATAAAACAATTCGGCTTTTGCGCATCTACTAACCTCCTACTAAACAAATTATGAATAATAGAAGAAAATGATACGTCCATTGTTTTATTTTAATTTTGATGCATATTGTTGCAATGCCTCTAAATCAAGCGGTCCTGTAATTTGATATTGAATACGACCTTCTGAATCAATCATAAAGGTGGTAGGAATCGCAATAATTTTATATGTCTCTGCAATATCTTTTGATTCTGCAAGTAAAATAGGAAATTGCAAGTCAAAGCCTTTCGTAAATTGCTGAATTTGCTTATGTGAGCCATCTTGATATGTTAAATTAATTGCCAAAATTTCTACATTATCTGCTGCTGCATGCTTTTTATAATAATTTTGCATATGGGGCATTTCTACTTTACAAGGTGGACACCAAGTAGCCCAAAAGTTAATCATCACTTTTTTACCTCGATAGTCTTCCAATGACACCGTTTGCCCATCCAATGTTTGCAACGTAAAATTAGGCGCAAATTGCCCTTTCTTCAAGCCTACTAACTCGACCTCCTGCCCAATCGTTGCCTCTGCAAGCCTTTGACTATCCTCAATCTGCCCTTTTATATAAGTCACTACTGCAATTGTTATTAATAGAAGAATAAGCAGCAAGCTTATATTTTTTTTCATTAAATCACTCCTCATCAATTAACGACCTGTTATTATTTGCAATTTTACTTATTTCGAAAAAAGCCTGCATCACATCAGTGAGTTTTAACCTAACAGTTAGTAGCTTCTCACGATTTATTGGCGAGTTTTCTTGATTTATCTGCGAGTTTCACCTTTTATCTGCGTTTTCTCACGATTTATCTGCGGATTTCACCTTATATCTGCGCTTTCCCATGATTTATCTGCGGGTTTCAATATATCTGCGCTTTCCCTTGGTTTATCTGCGGATTTCACATTTTATCTGCGAATTTCACATTATATCTGCGTTTTTCTATGATTTATCTGCGAATTTAGCAATATATCTGCGCTTTCTCTTGGTTTATCTGCGAGTTTCACGATTTATTGACACTTTGCATTATTTATCTGTGCTTCTCTTGCATTATCAACGCCTTCCAAAATACAAACGGCTGTCAGGAAAATCATGCGTGAGCATGTTTCCGACAGCCTTTCATTTATAGTGGAATGTAACGCAGTGGATTTACTGACCCTACACTTTGTCCACGCCATGGTCCAATATGGATTTCAAAATGTAAATGTGGTCCTGTTGAACGGCCTGTACTACCCATCGAAGCAATTCGTTGTCCTTTGCTCACTGTCTCACCTACGCCTACATTAAATCCGCTTAAGTGTGCATATACCGTTGTGAAAATCTGCCCATCAATCGAGTGCGTTAAAATCACAACATTCCCATATGTAGACAATGGACCTGCATACGAAACAATGCCATCTGTTGCTGCAACAATCGGTGTTCCTGTAGCATTGGCTATATCAACACCATAGTGAAATTCTGTACCGAAGCCAATATTTCGCCAGCCATAGCCAGATGTTAAACGACCATTTGTAGGCTTTGTCCAAGTTCCAGATGAAACAACTGGAATATTATTGTTTGCCATTTCACGTCGGCGCTGTAATTCTTGCTGACGAGCAATTTCTGCAAGACGGTTTTGCTCTGCAACAATTTTCTTTTGTAATTCCTCACTTACTTGTAATGCTTCTGAATAATCAGCTTCCAGTAATTGTTTTTCTTTTTTCAGCTTCTCCTGTTCACGCTCAAGCTCATCAATTAATTTATTTTTATCCTTTTTCTGCGCATCTAAAGAAGCACGTAAACGTTCAAGCTCAGCTTGATTTTCTTCTAGTTTCTTTTTCTTATTTTCTAACAGGAGCTTTTGCTCTTCTAAACTTTCAATATCTCGCTTTTGGTCGCGCATAATCTGACGGTCTGCTTCCATCAATGTACTAACTGCTGAGAAACGGTCAATAAAATCAACAAAGCTGTTTGCCCCAAGTAGCACGTCCAAATAAGACACTGTACCATTTGCCTGAATTGCACGCATGCGCTCACGCAACAATTCATCTCGTGCTTCAATTTTCCCTTCCAGTTCCGCAATCGCTTCCTCAAGCTCTGCAATTTCTTGATTTGCTACTTTGATATCCTCTATAACAACATCAATTTCTTCATTCGTTTGCACAATTTTTTTATCGAGTGCTTCAATTTGTGATAATATTTCCTGCTGTCTATTTTCATTTGCTTTTATTTCAGATGTTGTTTCATTAATGGAGTTTGTTATATTCGATTTTTTCTGTTCAATTTCATTTTTTTGGCCCTTTAAGTCATTTAACGTATTTGCTGAAACGGCTGGCATTTGTACAATAAGTAATAACGCTAAAGTGACCATTAACCATTTAAATGGTGCTGACTTCAAGCTGATAAACCCCTTTCAACTGAATTAAACTTTTAAAAACTTGCGCACGGACATAAAACTGCCCCACACACCGATTAGTATACCGATTGCGAGAATTAAACCATTTACTTGGTAAAGTAAAGGAGTAGAAGGTAAAATTTGTAGCATTTGCCCTTTTAAACGCGGCAATACAATTTGATAAATATTGTAATAAGCAACAGATACGACAATCATCGGAATAAGTGATCCTAATATCCCTAGCCACATACCTTCTAAAACGAATGGAATACGCACAAATGAATTTGTCGCACCAACAAGCTTCATAATTTCAATTTCATCTCTTCGTGCAACAATCGTAATGCGAATCGTATTTGAAATTAAAAACATCGCCGTAAACAAGAGACCTAAAATTAATACTAAGCCTACGTTTCTACTAATTTCAATAAAGTTAAAAAGATTCTCTACTTTGCCTTCACCATATTTCACTTCATATGTATGATTTAGCTTCTCGATTACTTTCGCTACATTTGCTGTTTCATGTGGATTGACAGCCTTTACATATAAAACATTATGCAATGGATTATTTTGCTCATATAAACTGAGTTCTTCCCCAAAATCTTTAATTAGCTTATCAAGCTCTTGCTCCTTTGAAGAATAAACGACTTCAGCTACATCCGGTAAATTGTGAATTTCATCGATAAGTTGATCCTCTGCTAGCTTTGCCTCTTCCGTATCTGCGATTATATCGATATAAACTCGTATTTCAACATCATTTTCCAAATCTGTTGCTACTTTATTTAAGTTCATCATGATGACTGCAAACACACCAACAAGTAGTAACGTGACAGTTACCGCACTAATCGAGGCAAAGGTCATCCAGCCATTTCGCCCTAATGATTTAAAGCTTTCTCGGAAATGTCGGCGAATTGTTCTACCCTTCATAGCCGTAGTCACCTCCGTATTCATCACGAGCAATCATACCGCCTTCAATCGCGATAACTCGACGACGAATTGTGTTTACAATTTCACGGTTATGCGTTGCCATAACAATCGTTGTACCGCGCGCATTAATTTCCTCAAAAATATTCATAATTTCCCACGATGTTTCAGGATCCAAATTTCCTGTAGGTTCGTCCGCAATTACTACTTTCGGCATGTTCACAATTGAGCGGGCAATTGCGATACGTTGCTGCTCCCCACCTGATAGTTCACTGGGTAACATGCGCGCTTTATGTTTTAGACCTACAAGCTCTAACACTTCCAATACTCGTTGACGAATTTTTTTCGGCTGCTCCTCAATCACTTCCATCGCAAACGCTACATTTTCATACACAGTTAAACGCGGCAATAGTTTGAAATCTTGGAATACAACACCTATTTGTCTACGCATTTTTGGAATGCGACTTTGCTTTAAAGATGTTAAATTTATGCCATTGACAATTACATCACCAGAAGTTGCTTTTTCTTCACGATACATTAATTTTATAAATGTAGACTTCCCTGCACCACTTGGACCGACAACGTAAACAAATTCACCTTGTCTTATATCAACAGTGATACCATTAGTAGCTACAACACCATTTGGATATTTTTTTACAACATTGTTCATTTGAATCATTCTTTTACCACCTAAATTTCGTTATATCACAAGTTGACAATTTTTTTACTCTTCCTCATTATAACATTGTCTAGGTGTCATGTTATTACATTTTCATGTCAATATCGCTTAAAATTTAGTTAATGCTGGTAACTATTATGAACCACCTCCATAAAAACCAACGAATACTTTCTCAAGACAAATATTTTTGAAAAATTTCGCAATCAATATGACAAAGTATTGCACTTTCAGTAGTAAGTTAATATGTACACCTTCACTCAAAATAAGTGTTGTTTAAAAGTGACAAAATCGCTTCTCCCCCACACACTATGCTTTATTTTTCAAATGTAAAAAGCTGTCGGAAAAGTGCTTTCCGACAGCTTCATTCTGTTGATAAACTCCGCCGTCAAGAGATATTTTGTGAAAATTCGGGTAAAGTCCCTTCAAATCATAATTTTTTATGAATGGGAGGGATTTTCATGTTTTTTATGCACTCACGTCAAGATATCGAAAAAAATCGGCAGTTTTATCAAGCGATGTACGACCCCAATCATCCATTAATTCAATTAGACAAACTCATCGATTGGCAGTGGATTTATCAAAAAATCTTACCTTATTATTCTCCTACAAAAACGGGTCGCCCTACTGTGGACCCTCTTTTTCTCATTAAAATGCTTGTGATTCAGGGGCTAGAAGGGTTTCGTTCGGTTCGCTTTACCTGTAAACAAATTCAGTCCCATGCTACCTATCGCTGGTTTTTAGGGATTTCTCCATTTCAAAAAGTGCCGCATCATAGTACCGTTTCACGTTTTCTATGGGAACGCCTACAAGGTGCTTCTTTTTGGCGAGCATTTCATCATACACAACTGCTTACACTTCAAGCAGCACGTTTTATTGCGAATGAAACGTGGGCTGCGGATGAAACGGAATTAAAAGCGAATGCGAATAAACGGTTTCGTCAAAAGCTTTTTGTCCAAAAAACGATTCAAATGAAATCAGAAGAACTTGAAATCATTAATGCCTTTCGCACACGTCACGGAAAAAAAGCTTTAAAGCCATCTGCACCTAAAATTGATTACCACCCAACGAATTTTAGTCCGATTGATGCGGATGCTCGACTTTCTGTTAAACACGTGGAACGGGGACAGTTTGCGTATTTTGAACACCGAATTGTCGATACGCTTCATGGCTTTATTATAGCGACAGATGTTACAGCCGCTAACGTTCCCGGTCATAAAATCTTACCTAGACAAGTGGATCAATTAAAAGAACTGTTTGGGGCTTATGCAAAGGAAATTACATTAGATGCAGGGTATTACAATGCGACGTGCGCGAAGGCTTTATTCGACCGGAACTTTTTTGTTTCGATGCCTTATAAACGACCACATTCAAAGGAACATCCTCAGTGTAGAAAAGTTCAATTTCAACAGGTGACAGAGACCCTTTATTGTTGTCCAAATGGCGTCCCCTTTACGTATGCTACAACGACGCGTCAAGGCTATCATGAGTTGAAGGCACCTAAGGGCAGTTGTTTCCATTGTCCTTTTGCCCTCAAAGAAGATACCGATCGCGTCTTAAGAATCTCCATTCATCAACCGACGTATGATCAATTGAGGGAAATGCGGCTTTCTTGGCGAGGGAAGATTTTACGAAGTGTTCGGCCACAAACGATTGAACTGAGTTTTGCTCAAAGTAAAGAAAACCACGGTCTCCGTTATGCCAGATACCGTGGTCTCCAAAAAGTTGAAACACAAGTTTTGATGACAGCCATCATTCAAAACTTGAAGAAATGGGCCAAGCTCCGTTCACTACAACAAGTCGGGCTCCATCTCACCTATAAGATTATAGAAGAGTTTTGATAAAAATTCAAAAAATCCCGTCAAAAGTTCGACGGGATTTCATTGACAGTTTTGTTTTTCAACACTGTGAAGCTGTCGGAAAAGTGCTTTCCGACAGCTTTCATTTTAGTTATTATGGTAGCGAACAATTACAGAGCCCGTGCGTGTTTCACCTGCTATTTTTAACACTGGTGCACCTTCAACAACTTTACTAAAGTGTGCTGTTTTTAATAAAAATTGATCTTCGCTTGTGCTAATAGCTACATCTGGCAGTCCAACATCTGTTTTCCCGAAATTTGTCATTGCACGGCCATCTAATGCTAAATTTTTTGGTATATAAAGCTCAACCGCTCCAGCCACTGTAGAGCCTTTTAATTTACGAGCACGCTCAGAGCTTGTTGTTAATGTAACGGCTCCATTGACAGATTCCGCTTCAATTTCTTGAATATCTCCATCGATGTAAATTCGGCCATTTACTGATTCAGCTTCTAAATCTTCACCTTTCACTAAACGAGCCTCAATCATGCCATTACCAGAATTTAAATCTGCACGTTGGAATTCCGTGTTTTCAATACGAACTGCTCCATTGTATGTTTTTAATTTTAATAAAGTAGAATGGATACCACTCACAGTAACACCACCATTTAATAAACGAACGATGAAAATATCATAATGCTTTTCTGGTACATATACATGTAAATCAACAGATGACATTTTTACTGCTGTAGCAATCGTTAGCTTGCCGTCATGCAATGTGACAAAATCATTCGTAAATTTAGCAATTGTTTGTTCCTCATCACTGTCCGACTTCGCCACTTTTATATTCGCTTCTACCAAGATTTTATTATCTGTAGCTTTTTCAATCGTTAGCTTACCGCTTGGCAAATCAACTTCAAAGCCATTTACTTCGTCAGCATCATAGACAAATGTTTTATTGAACTCTACCTTTTCACCAAATGGAAACTCAAAATCAAATTCCTTCACCTTTGAAAAAGCACCGTTCATTAAGCCCATCATACGATTGCTAAATTGAGATAAGTCTTCCTTCAAATCATTCATAAATTCGTTCATTTTTTTATTTGCTTCTTTATCATTGAATGCTTTGTTAAATAGGTCCTCAAAACCTGTGGATTTCTGCTTTTCTGAATCATCAGCTTTCGTAAAGCCTTCTTTTTTCTCTTCTAATTTCGGTGCAACTGGCATCGTCGCTTGTGTAGGCTCACCTTTTCCTAAGCCTTCTAGTAATACAATGGCCTCTTCTGCTGAAATTGTTCCGTTCTCAACTAACTTTAAAATACGTTGGCGTTCATTTTGCATGTTAAAAAGCCTCCTCTAATTTGTATACTAAGTTATACGCCCAAAGAAGAAAAAGGTTTCAAATTTTAGCAAAAACCTTTATCACAACGATTTCGTTACTCCCTCAATTTATGACTGACGCTATGCTTTCGTCACAAAGAGAATCTGTGATTGCTGCTACGCTTTCATCACATTAAAAGCTTGTAGCTAACGTTACACTTTCGCTACAGAAAGGATTTGTTCTGCCATACGCTTGCGGTCACGCTCTAAAATAGGCTTTAAATAGTGTCCTGTGTGACTCTTCTCATTTGCACAAATTTCTTCTGGTGTTCCTGTTGCAACGATTGTTCCACCTTTGTCTCCACCTTCAGGGCCTAAATCAATCATATAATCTGCGGTTTTAATTACATCTAAATTATGCTCAATGACTAAAACCGTATCGCCATTCTCCACAAGTCGCTGTAGAACGACTAATAAGCGAGCGATGTCATCCGCATGTAAGCCTGTCGTTGGCTCATCTAAAATATAAAATGATTTACCTGTTGAACGACGATGTAGCTCCGATGCTAGCTTTACGCGCTGTGCCTCACCACCAGATAACGTCGTCGCAGGCTGCCCCAGCTTCATATAACCTAAGCCGACATCTACAATTGTTTGTAGCTTACGATGAATTTTCGGTATGTTTTCGAAAAAGACGACTGCATCTTCAATTGTCATATCTAATATATCTGCAATATTTTTATCTTTATACTTCACTTCTAATGTTTCACGATTATAACGTTTTCCATGACATACTTCACATGGTACGTACACATCTGGTAGGAAGTGCATTTCAATTTTAATAATACCGTCACCACGACAAGCCTCACAGCGACCGCCTTTCACATTAAAGCTGAAGCGACCTTTTTTGTAACCGCGTACCTTCGCCTCATTTGTCACTGCAAATACGTCACGAATATCGTCGAAAACGCCAGTATAGGTTGCAGGATTGGAGCGTGGTGTACGACCAATTGGTGATTGGTCAATATCAATAACTTTCTCTAGTTGTTCGATGCCATCCACTGATTTATGCGCACCAGGCTTGACCTTTGAGCGATTCAGTTTGGCTGCTAGTGATTTATATAAAATTTCATTAATCAATGTTGATTTACCAGAGCCTGATACACCTGTAACCGCAATAAACACACCTAGTGGAATATCGACATTGACTTTCTTTAAATTATTTTCTGTCGCGCATTTAATCGTTAATTTACGACCATCTGGCTTACGACGTTCCGCAGGTAATGGAATAAATTTCTTACCACTTAAATATTGTCCTGTTAAGGAAGCCTCATTATCCATTACCTCAGCTGGTGTACCTTGTGCGACAATTTCGCCACCGTGCACACCAGCGCCTGGTCCAACATCAATAATATAATCAGCTGCCAACATCGTATCCTCATCGTGCTCAACAACGATTAACGTATTGCCTAAATCACGCATGCTTTGTAGCGTCGTAATTAAACGGTCATTATCTCGTTGATGCAAGCCAATTGAAGGTTCGTCTAAAATATACAAGACCCCTGTTAAACGCGAGCCAATTTGTGTTGCTAAGCGAATACGTTGTGCCTCACCACCAGATAAAGTACCTGCTGCGCGTGATAATGTTAAATAATCTAAGCCGACATTGACTAAAAAGCCTAGACGTTCATGAATTTCGCGTAAAATTAAACGCGCAATCTGCAAATCCTTCTCTGATAACTTCAAACCATCAAAGAAAGCATTCGCCTCTAAAATTGAAAATTTTGTTACTTCACCGATATGCTTGTCATGTACTTTGACTGCAAGCGTTTCTGGCTTTAAACGATAGCCTTTACAAGATGGGCATGGCTGCTCTGCCATATATTTCTCCATTTGCTCACGTACATAATCAGAGGATGTGTCGCGAAAACGGCGCTCCACATTGTTCAAAACCCCTTCAAATTCTACTAACTGACTACGCTTATGCCCAAATTCATTTTCGTAGTTGAATTGAATTTTGTCTTTGCCAGAGCCTTTTAACACTTTATCCATTTTTGCTTTTGGTATTTCTTTAATAGGTACATCCATCGGAATATCGTAGTGATCACATACCGCCTTTAATAATTGTGGATAATATTGGGAACTCGTTGGCTCCCATGGCGCAATCGCATGCTCTAACAATGTTTTATTCCAATCTGGTACAACTAAGTCGATGTCTACTTCTCGCTTCAGTCCTAACCCATCACAAGATGTACACGCCCCGAATGGACTATTAAACGAGAACATACGTGGCTCTAGTTCACCAATTGAAAAACCACATTGTGGACATGCATGGTGCTCGCTAAATAATAGCTCCTCATGCCCCATTACATCGACTAACACGCGCCCTTCTGCTAAACGAAGTGCTGCCTCTAATGAGTCGCTTAAACGCGCAGCAATTCCTTCCTTCATGACAACGCGGTCCACAACAACTTCAATGGTATGCTTTTTGTTTTTATCAAGCTCAATATGATCATCTAAATCACGTAATTCACCATCAATACGGACACGTACATAGCCCTGCTTTTTCAAATCTTCCAATAGCTTCACATGTGTCCCTTTACGCCCTTCGATCATCGGTGCAAGCAGTTGCATTTTCGTCCGCTCAGAATATTCCATTAAACGATCAACCATTTGCTCTATTGTTTGCGACGTAATTTCAATGCCGTGTGTTGGACAAATCGGCTTACCGATACGTGCAAATAATAGACGTAAATAATCATAAATTTCCGTTACTGTTCCGACAGTGGAGCGCGGATTACGACTCGTTGTTTTTTGATCGATTGAAATAGCTGGCGATAAGCCTTCAATCGTATCAACATCTGGCTTATCCATTTGCCCTAAAAATTGACGTGCATAAGCAGACAATGATTCGACATAACGACGTTGCCCTTCGGCATAAATCGTATCAAATGCTAATGAAGATTTTCCTGAGCCAGATAGTCCTGTCAAAACAACGAGCTGATCACGCGGTATGGTCACATCAATATTTTTCAAGTTATGTGCACGTGCACCTTGTACAACGATTTCTGTATTTTTCAAGTGGAATCTACCTTTCTGCCTTCAATTCAAAGATTGTATCTCGAAGCTCTGCTGCTCGCTCAAAATCTAGGACCTTCGATGCTTCCTTCATCTCTACTTCCAATGAGGCAATTAATTTGTCTATTTCAGCCTTTGTTAATTTCTTACCTTTTGTCACTTTCGTTACATATGTTTCCTCTTCTTCTGCAACTTGTGTTGCACGGATAACATCTGGAATTTTCTTAATAATCGTCTGTGGTGTAATGCCATGTTCTTCATTATAAGCCATTTGAATCGTGCGACGACGCTGTGTTTCGTCAAGTGCCTTTTTCATCGAATCTGTCATTTTATCAGCATACATAATAACATGACCGTTCGCATTACGCGCTGCACGCCCAATTGTTTGAATCAAGGAACGCTCAGAGCGCAAGAAGCCCTCTTTATCCGCATCTAAAATCGCAACAAGCGACACCTCAGGAATATCAAGCCCTTCTCGTAATAAGTTAATTCCGACTAATACATCATGCGTTCCTTTACGTAGCTCACGAATAATTTCAATACGTTCTAACGTTTTAATTTCTGAATGTAAATATTCTACTTTCAAACCAACTTCCTTCAAATAGGAAGTTAAATCCTCTGACATTTTTTTCGTCAATGTTGTAATCAAAACGCGTTCATTACGCTCAATTCGCTGGTGAATTTCATCGATTAAATCATCAATTTGCCCTTCAATTGGACGCACATCAATTAATGGATCTAATAAACCTGTCGGACGAATAATTTGTTCCACCATTTCAGGTGTATGCTCCAGTTCGTACGGACCAGGTGTTGCTGACACAAAAATCGCTTGGCTAACTTTCGAATCAAACTCATCAAACTTCAATGGACGATTATCTAAAGCTGATGGCAAACGAAAACCATGATCTACCAATACGGATTTTCTCGCTTGGTCACCATTATACATTCCTCGCACTTGCGGTAATGTAACATGGCTTTCATCGACAACAAGTAAAAAATCATCTGGAAAATAATCGAGCAGCGTATAGGGTGTTGCGCCAGATTCACGCAATGTTAAATGACGCGAATAGTTTTCAATCCCTGAGCAAAAGCCCATTTCCTTCATCATTTCTAAATCATAATTTGTACGCTGCTCTAAGCGTTGTGCCTCCAATAATTTATCTTCCGCGCGAAACTTCGTTAACTGCTCGTCCAACTCTACTTCAATATTCTCAATCGCTTTGCGCATTTTTTCCTCACGCGTCACGAAGTGAGATGCTGGGAAGATTGCAACATGGTCACGTTCTGATAAAATTTCACCTGTCAATGCATCGACCTCTCGAATGCGATCAATTTCATCACCAAAAAATTCAACGCGAATACAATGCTCATCACGTGATGCTGGGAAGATTTCTACTACATCGCCGCGCACGCGGAATGTTCCACGAATAAAATTAATATCATTGCGCTCATATTGCACATCAACAAGACGACGCAATAATTCATTGCGCTCGATTTCCATCCCCGTTCGAACTGACACGACCATTTCTCGATACTCTTCAGGTGAACCTAAACCATAAATACACGATACCGAAGCAATAATAATAACATCATTGCGCTCAAACAATGCGGATGTGGCGGAGTGCCGCAATTTGTCTATTTCATCGTTAATGCTTGAATCTTTTTCAATATACGTATCTGTTTGTGGCACATATGCTTCTGGCTGGTAGTAATCATAATAGCTAACGAAATATTCCACCGCATTATTCGGGAAAAATTCCTTAAACTCGCTATACAACTGCCCTGCTAATGTTTTATTATGTGCCATCACCAAAGTAGGCTTATTTACTTGTTGAATCACATTGGAAATTGTAAATGTTTTCCCTGTACCTGTCGCACCTAATAGCGTTTGATGACGCTTACCTTTCTGTACGCCTTTAACGAGCTCCTCGATGGCATTTGGTTGATCGCCATTTGGTTGATAAACTGATTGTAAATCGAAAGTTTCCGTCATGTTTGTTCGCCCCTTCTTGCCAATCTAGTTAGTTGTATTTTAGCATATTCACTTTCAAATATCGACAATTAAGCGAACATATATTCTTTCATCTTTAAAATTAATTTTTAATGCAAACAAAAACAGCATGTTAGATTTAACTTTCTCTAACATGCTGTTCTATTTATGCGGCAATCCTTTAGGTAATTCACATAAAGGCAATGCTTTCTTCATTTGGTTGCTCCTCCAACTCACGTAATTCATTTGTATAAGTATAAAAATTTTGTTCATTCCTTTCATCTAATGCCACATCGATTAACTCTTGCAGCTGTTCAATTCTCTGTAATCTTTGAAGCCTACTTAAGAATAAGTCCAGATAAATGTCACTCAATAATTGCTCACATTGATTTTTCGTTCCCTGTTGACCTACTGCTCGTAAAAACTCAGTGTATGAATAGTATTTATCCATTTTGATCACCTCGATGCTCTTTTTTCTATTATATAGGAGGAAAATTCAATTTGCAATATTTTCTGATAATTTTATATCTTTAGATTTTTTTCACTACTTTATCATCATTGTTATTGATTACATTAACATACATGTATTATAATGGATGTTGTAGAGGATATATAAATTGTTCGATTTTATACATTCGGCTATTACGAAACAGCTTCTAGATGAACACTTAAAAAATTAGCGTATATTAACTCAAAGCCCTTGGTTAATGAGGTCCACTGAAGCCAAAAACTCTAGCTGAGGCGCAACTTATTGGAGGGGATCATAATTTGAATAAAAGCATGAAACATTTAAAATCTTATCATGTTACAAATGCAACTTATTTACTTTTACCAATAAAAAAAGACAAGCAGTTACATACTCTCGTCTTTGATAAAACGGGTTGTCTATATGTTTCACAAAGCCCTATGAGAATAATTAACGCATCCTGCAGGCAAATGGGAAGCAGCTATCAATCGGCCAAAGAACTTTCCAAGCAGTACTTCGGTTCAAATAAACATAAACTCCCCATCGTCGTCGCCATCAACTACGGAGATCCTTGTGTCATGTTCCCTTTAATGTCTCCAAAATCCCCTTTAAACGGATGGGTATCATTTAACTCCTTAATTAACATCCAAGATCAAGAAGGTCAAATTAATGTCACATTCAAAAACTTTTTAGATTCCAATTTAGATATTCAATATACATCATTTTGTAAACAATATGTCAATGCTGCGATGTTACATAAACATTTAACATCAAAGTGGACACATTTAGTTTAGCAGTTTTGCTGTATCCTCTACATGAAAAAGCCTCCGTATGTCTCTTCATCATACGGAGGCTTTTTCATTTTATTTCACAATACGTGAACGTAAATACGCATTAATAAATGAATCGATATCTCCATCCATCACCGCACCGACATTTCCTGTTTCTTCGTTTGTACGATGATCTTTTACCATTGAATATGGGTGAAATACATAAGAACGGATTTGTGAGCCCCAGCCAATTTCCTTTTGCTCACCACGAATTTCATCTAGCTGTGCTTGTTGTTTTTCGATTTCTAATTGGTAAAGCTTTGCCTTTAACATTTGCATGGCTTTTTCACGGTTTTTAATCTGTGAGCGCTCCGCCTGACATTGTACAACTGTACCTGTTGGGGTATGCGTAATACGAACAGCTGAATCTGTCGTATTAATATGCTGACCACCAGCACCTGTCGCACGATATGTGTCAATTTTCAAATCCTCTGTACGCACTTCAATTTCAATTTCTTCATTAAATTCTGGCATTACCTCACATGATACGAAAGACGTGTGACGACGACCTGAGGAATCAAATGGTGAAATACGTACAAGGCGATGTACACCTTTTTCTGCTTTTAAATAACCATATGCATTATGACCTGTAATCGATAATGTCACAGATTTAATCCCTGCCTCATCACCTGGCAAATAATCCATTGTCGATACTTTAAAGCCACGCTTTTCCGCCCAGCGTGTATACATGCGCAGTAGCATCGAGCCCCAGTCCTGAGACTCTGTACCACCAGCACCAGGATGCAGCTCTAAAATAGCATTGTTTTTATCGTATGGATCAGATAAAAGCATCTGCAATTCGAAATTGCCCATCTTCTCTTTCAATTGCCCTAGTTCATTGTCTAGCTCCATTTGTAAATCTTCATCAGGCTCTTCACGTAAAAGCTCTAACGTCATTTCTAAATTTTCATGTGTTGAAAGTAAATCATTGAATTCATTGACGATTGCTTTAATGCCGTTTGCTTCATTAATAACGCCTTGTGCTGCCTGTTGATCATTCCAAAAATCAGGCATTAACATCATTTCATCAAGCTCTTGAATACGTGCCTCTTTGTTTTCTAAGTCAAAGAGACCCCCTAAAATCAGCTAATTTCTCAGCCGTATTTTCCAATATATTTCTTGCCTCTGCTAATTCAATCATATCCATTCCTCCGTTAAGAAGTAAGAAAGGAAATCGAGTAACAAGCGCTCTCGACTTCCATTCTTTACTTATTTAATTCGCTACACCATGACAGTTTTTATACTTTTTACCGCTACCGCATGGACAAGGTTCATTGCGGCCAATATTTTCAGCTTTACGCACAGGTGCTTTTTTCTTTGGTGCTGCTTCCTCTTTTGGATTAACAGCTTGCCCCTTTGCAACCTCTTCACGCTGTAAATTGCTACGAATTTCGGCTTTCATCGCATATTTAGCAACATCCTCGCGCACAGCTGCCACCATATCCTCGAACATTGCAAAGCCTTCTTGTTGATATTCACGCAGTGGATCTGTTTGACCATATGCACGTAAATGAATCCCTTGACGTAACTGATCCATTGCATCAATATGGTCAATCCATTTCGTATCAATTGAACGAAGTAAAATAACCTTTTCAAATTCACGCATACGCTCTGGCGTTAATTGCTCTTCCTTCTCATTATAACGCTCTTGTACAGCATCATAAATCGTATCAATCATCGCCTCTATTGTTTTGCCTTGTAAATCGCTCACTGTTACGTTACCTTCATCAAGTAAGTTTGCTGCGATATAATCTTCAAGCGACCCTAAGTTCCAATCTGTTTCTTCACCTTGTGTATGAAGTGCTACTGCATGTTCAATTGATTCGCGAATCATTGACTCCACAAGCTCACGCATATTTTCTGATTCAATGACATCTTGACGTTCGTTATAAATTACTTCGCGCTGTTGACGTAATACATCATCATATTGTAATAGGCGTTTACGTGCATCAAAGTTATTTCCTTCCACACGTTTTTGAGCTGATTCAACGGCTCTTGATACGATTTTCGATTGAATCGGCTGTGAATCATCCATACCAAGCTTTGTCATCATCGACTTCATATTATCCGAGCCGAAACGACGCATTAAATCATCCTCTAAAGATAGATAGAATTGCGTTACCCCGGGGTTCCCTTGACGACCAGAACGACCACGTAGCTGATTATCGATACGGCGAGATTCATGACGCTCTGTACCAATTACAGCTAAACCACCTAGCTCCAACACACCTTCGCCTGGTTTAATATCCGTACCACGACCAGCCATGTTCGTAGCGATGGTCACAGCACCTTTTTTACCAGCATCTGCAATAATTTCCGCCTCGCGCTCATGGTTCTTCGCATTTAATACGTTATGTGGAATTTTATGTTTCGTTAACAATGTAGAAATAATTTCAGACGTTTCAATGGCAACAGTACCTACTAATACAGGTTGCCCTGCTCGATGGCGTTCCGCGATATCACGCGCTACTGCCTCAAACTTCCCTTTCATTGAAGCGTAAACTAAATCTGGGCGGTCATCACGCGCAATTGGCTTGTTCGTCGGAATCGCTATGACATCCATATTATAAATATTGCGGAATTCCTCTTCCTCTGTTTTCGCTGTACCTGTCATACCAGATAGCTTTTGATACATACGGAAGTAGTTTTGGAAAGTAATCGTTGCCATCGTCATCGATTCATTTTGAATCTCTAAGCCTTCCTTCGCCTCAATTGCTTGGTGCAAACCATCAGAATAACGACGTCCTTTCATTAAACGACCAGTAAAGCCATCAACGATGACAACTTCGCCTTCCTGTACAACGTAATCAACATCCAGATGCATTGAGACATGTGCCTTTAATGATTGATTAATCGCATGGTTTAAACGAACATGCGTTAAATCGAATAGGTTGTCAATGCCAAATGCTCGCTCCGCTTTTTCAATCCCATTCTCCGTCAACGTTACACCTTTTGTTGACTCATCATAATTGTAATCATCTTCAGCCTTTAACATACGCACAAATGCGTTTGATTGTACATAAAGCTGCGCTGTTTTACCAGCTTGTCCCGAAATAATTAATGGCGTACGTGCTTCATCAATTAAAATGGAGTCAACCTCATCAATAACAGCAAAGTTAAGCGGTCGCTGTACGCGCTCCTCTTTATACAAGACCATATTATCACGCAAATAATCGAAGCCTAGCTCATTGTTTGTCGAATATGTAATATCCGCCGCATAAGCCTCACGTTTCTCATCCTTTGATAAGCTATTTAAGTTTAAGCCCACAGTTAAGCCTAACCATGCAAAAAGCTCACCCATTTCCGTCGCATCACGGCTCGCTAAATATTCGTTGACCGTCACAACATGTACACCTTTACCAGTCAACGCATTTAAATAAACGGCTAATGTAGAAGTTAATGTTTTACCTTCCCCCGTTTTCATCTCCGCAATATTACCATCGTTTAAAGCAGCAGCCCCCATAATTTGCACGCGGAATGGATACATACCTAAAACGCGACGCGCTGCTTCACGCACAACCGCAAACGCCTCTGGTAATAAGTCGTCCACCGTCTCACCTTTTAGGAAACGCGCCTTAAATTCCTCTGTTTTCGCCTTTAAAGCATCATCAGGCAATGCCTCCATTTGGCTAGCATACGCCTCAACAGTATCCGCCTTTTTCTCCAAACGTTTTAATTCTTTTTTATTAAAGTCAAACATCTTATTCAATATATTTAACATATGTTTTCACTTCCTGTATTTTCTCTACCCCTCATTTTAGCATTATCTGTATGCGTGGTGCAAATTTTCATAAATTATAAAAAACAAATGCACAAATTTACTCAGATTGCTTTTATTCCTGAGTGAACTCTTATTCTATTGGCGTTTTTTATGATTCTATTGGCGGTTTATTACATTCTATTGGCGAATTTTACTGTTCTATTGGCGTTTGCAAAATTTACTTGGACTGCTGACATCCACCTAATTCTATTAGTGCTTCCACAAAATACGATACTTTCTAACTCTTTTCTCTCCTACATAAGGTAGCTCAAGCTTCTTCAGCAAGCGCTTCGCTGCATGAATCGAATCAATACCTAAAAATGTTCGAAACTGCTCGTTTGAAATCCATTCGTCGACTAATAGGTAATAATCACTTAAAGCACGTTGTAATAAAGTGCCGTCATCTTTCAATACACAATCCAAACAAATAAAATTGCCATGCTTATAGTACATTTGTGCTGCACATTGATTGCATAACACACCTCTTCGCATGAGAGAAGCATCTATATTTAATTTTGGCTTCACTGAAACACGCATTTGAAGTAATTGCTGTAGGAGCTGCTCTAGGTGGTCATTTGTTAAGCAGGGGGGGTGCGAAGCAAGTAAGTCGCGAACATAAGATTCTAGCCCGCTACTATGAATAATCGGCGCATTTGGAGGTATACGCTCAATAATAGTTTTAGGATGTGCCAAAACAACCACATAAAATATGGGAAGTGTTCGTATATATTGCTCCAGCATTCGTTGATGGCGCTGTGCCTGATTCAATGGATTGCGAAAGCCTTGTACACTGCCGTCTTTCAGCTTGCGTGTAAATTGATGTGGAGTATTATCAATTTCAATAATACCTGTGATATTTTTGATTTCTAAAATGAGAAGAAATTGATGACAAAGAAAAAGGGTGTCTATTTGATGTTTAGAAGTTTGAAAATCGTGGAGTAAAAAATAAGGTGTATTTAGCTGCATATCGTCCCATTGGCGGTCAACATAATATTCACCTACCAAACCTTGTTGTACGCGGATTAGTTCATTCTTATACTCAAAAAATCCTCGGCGAACAGCTGCTGTCAGCATTGCTTCTCTAACCGATTTTTCGCGTGGTAAAACAATCAATAAAATGTCCCCCCTATCTTGTAAGGGCTGTTAGGAAAATTCCTAACAGCCCCGAAAGTTTAGTTTGTTTCAATTAAACCGTATTTGCCATCTTTACGTTTGTACACAATGTTTGTACTGTCTGACTCTGCATCTGTGAAGATATAGAAATCATGACCAAGCATGTTCATTTGTAAAATCGCCTCTTCTTGGTCCATTGGCTTTAAGTTAAATTGCTTTGTACGAACGATTGAGTACTCTTCTTCTTCAGCAGGCTCGTTTTGTGTAACATTTGCAAAGTATAAGCCAGCTCCCTCACGCTCACGGAATTTACGATTTACCTTTGTTTTATGTTTACGGATTTGGCGCTCCAACTTATCAACGATTAAATCAATAGCTGCATACATATCGCCATTGCGCTCCTCTGCACGAAGCGTTAAATTTTTCATCGGAATTGTAACTTCTACCTTTGTTTGTTTATCGCTATACACTTTTAAGTTAACGTTAGCGCTTGCGTTCATATCATCGTTGAAATAACGCTCAACCTTCTCGATTTTCGTTTCAACATACTCACGAATCGCTGGAGTTACCTCGATGTTCTCTCCACGAATATTAAAGTTTAGCATATGAACTCCTCCTTCATTTAAGGCTATATTAATTTATTTCGACATTGTAAAGGATTCTCCTTCTTTTTTTAAAATTCTTTTTCAAATATCGACATTTTTTTCACCTTAACTATTTGTTAGCTTCGCCTGCGCTATTTCTTTTTTACGTCGTACCTTAAGTTCACTAATAATTAAATCTTCAAGCGAGGATTGATCATGAAATATAATTCCATACTGTTTGCCTTGACCAAACTCTTTCGTCCAAACAATCTCACCAACTCCAATAATTTCACTTGAATCTAAAACGAACTGAACTTCTAAAAGTGGGGCTTGACTGACATTTTCATTGAAGTTTGCTTCTGCAAACATTTTTATACCATGTGGACTAATATCCAATATACTTGCTTCGAAAATTTCACCATCGTTCTTTACACCAGATTGATTATTTATAAGTTTTTTCACTTTTGCTTGAATCGGTTCATCAAATGCAAAACGAAAGCCTTCTTGCCTTTTAAAAAACATCTAACTCCTCCTCACCACATACTGACTATTTATTGTTAGTTTCATTATTAATCAAGCGCTAGTAATCGTCTATCATCTTTATTACTATTTCAACACCAAGTCTTTATACCTAAATAAAAAAAGCTAAAATATAGTGAAATAATTACATTGAATAATATGTAAATATCCACAAGGCGCTTACATCACCTTGTGGATATGAGTTCATTATACTTGTCGTGCATTACTATATTGCTGCTGACGTGTAATTTTCAATACTTCCTTCCACGTATCGCGGAACTCCGTCATTAAGCCTTCTACTTCCTCAACAATTCCCACATCATTTTTTGTGTTCGCCTCGACTAGACGTCTGTTCATATATTCGTATAATGGTAGCATTTGCTTAGAAATTTCAATATCCATATTTAAAGTTGACATTAATTCAGCAATAATAGCCTGTGCTTTTAATATATTTGTATTTTTCTCTTCAAAATTTTTTTCTTCAATCGCTCTTTTTGATTTTATTAAAAATTTCAAACAACCATTATATAACATAAGTGTTAAATCACCTGGCGACGCTGTTGTAACGCTATTTTGCTTATATGCATTAGATGCAGATGTATGTGCTGACAATGGTTGACATCCCCTTTGTTCATCTATTTACTACTATTTTACATTATCTAGTACAATATTAGCTAGTCGAAAAGCAACAGTTTTGTGAAAATGCTAGGATGATTTACTTTGATTTTTAAAACAAATTTGCTTATTGAGAAATAGAAAATTTTATAACAGTATTCATCGGATAGTTCCCTGATATAACGACAGCCAGATTTTTCGATTTCACTTGCTTTAAACTTCGTGATATCCACCAGCAGTTGTGTATAGCAACGTTCTTAGATTAGGCTTCTCTTTCTCAATACCTGCCAGCTAATTAACCACTTACCTTGCTATCTACTTAAAATCAGAGGATCGATGGATCAAGGTAAACTAATACCTGCTATTAATTTCAGCGAAAAAACTGAGGCAAAGCTTGATTTAGCAGAGAAGTACATTCTCAGTTAAATCAATTGTTTCATATTCTGATAAGCGCTCTAGAATAATCGAGGACATATGTTGTGTGCGTTGCTCCATTTTCGCTCTCAATAAATGCGCATGGTCAATGCGCTTCGTAAATGCCTTGTAATAAACAGGTACAAAATAGCTCTTGCCGTTTGTTAAAATAACCTTTGTCCGACCATTTCCTGAATCCTCAAAATAGATTACACAATGTAACGCAATCCATATGCTCTTTGGAGAGGTAATTGATTCACTCGGGAACCAATATATATTTTGTGCTGGATTAATGGCAATTGGGTACATATGAATATTCCCCAAAACGGCTCGAGATCCATCACGTGCCCCTCTATAGCTCGAGCCAAAATGCTTTAAATTATACTCCAATAGCTTTTGCTTTGACATAGCAACATGTAGATTTCGATGCTTTTCAATAACAATTGAATAAAATTCTCCATACTCATTTGTTCTCTCAATTAACATTGCTGTTTCAGTAGTAAAAATATAATTTTCCAATAAATTCATAATGCTCCTCCTCGAATTATACTAAAGGAATACACTGCAAAAAATTAGTATATTTTGCATCAAAAATCTTCGAAAGATATACTTTATTAACTATCTATTATGCTTTAACAAAAGATGCTTACCAACTCAAATTGTATTTTAATTAATGTATTCTCCTCTCTCTACAGTTACTTTGTACCTAGGTAATAAAAATAGCCTTTAAACAAAAGTAAAATAATGTAATATTTATACAAGTTTTCTATATACTATACCATTGTACCTATAGTGTCTACACATTTTATAAAAAAATCTACAAATCGACAAAAGCTTTCAAAATAGGACAAAATAAGTGAACTTATTTTTATCATAACTCTCTTTTGCTATAGGGGTTTTTGTTTGATTACAAAATTCATAATACCTTATAAATGTAAAGAGCTGGTTTTTTGCAAATATTTGCTAGAGCAGATGAGCTATCATCTAGTAATTGCTTATATTTTGATTCGGTGGCTCACACAATAAATATCGAAACCCATCCTCTTACATAAGCTCCCCAAAAGTAAAACCGCATAGACTCAGAATTTCTTCTGGTCTATGCGGTCATAGTTTATTTATTATACTTGCTGTGAGCCACCAAATTGCTGCTGACGAGTAATTTTCAGCACTTCCTTCCACGTATCGCGGAATTCTACAACTAAACCTTCCACCTCGTCAATAATTGCTACGCTGTTCTGGATGTTTGCTTCAACTAGGCGATGGTTCATATATTCATACAATGGCAACATCTGTTTAGAAATTTCAAAGTCCATGTTTAATGTAGCCATCAGCTCAGCAATAATTGCTTGCGCTTTTTGAATATTAGTGTTTTTCTCTTGAATATTTTTTTCTTCAATGGCTACTTTCGCTTTTCCTAAAAATTTAATACAACCATTGTATAGCATTAACGTCAATTCACCTGGTGAGGCAGTCGTTACACTATTTTGTTTGTATGCATTGTAAGCGTTCATTTGTGCTGTCAATCACGACACTCCTTTAATGCTTTTATTATTGCTTATTATCGTAATAGCGTCCATCCATTGTACTAACACTGGCGTATGGGTTGATATATTGCTTCTCGTTCTTCTTCGCATTGTTCAGCTCTTTCATATCCTCTTTTACAGCTTCCATTACTTTGTTCAATCGTTCACGAATACCCTTATCCAGCTCAGCTAGCATTTGATGTGAGCGGTTTGTTGTGTCGAATTTAAAACCGCTAGCTAATAAATCTTGCATATAAGTACCACGCTGATTGAGTAATGCTTCAATTTCTTCAATATAAGCATCACGTTTTTCTCCCGTAGGAATTTCTGTTAGATGCTGATACAGCTTAGCAGAAACCTGTAACAAGTGTTGGAGTTTTTCCATGAGTCACGCTCCTTATTGCTGTTGAGTCATGCCAGGGAAGAACATTGTTGACTGTTGATTTGCTCGGTTAATGGCTTGCTCCATCGCTGTAAATTGCTTCCAGTATCGAGCTTCGATGTTTTGCAGCTTAGCTTGTAATTTAGAAATTTGCTTATCTGTATCAATGATGCTGCGTCCAAGATTATAAGTTTGCTCTGTAGCACCTTCTCGTCCAGCTCTTTTTTCAATATTTTTAGTCAATGCTGAAATTTCATCACGTAAACGTTCTGTAATTCCTCGTGAATCAACAGTTACATTACGTTTTTTATCCGCATCATACGTTGTTGTGACTGACCCTCTTTGTGTAAACATTTCAACAACTTGCTGTGGATCTTTTTCTAATGCTGCATCTAATTTCTTTTCATCAATGACCAATTTCCCATTATCAGACATCTTATTTGACGTCGTAATACCAATTTCAGCCAAAGCATCAATTGTTTTATCACCAAGTCCTTCTACTTGGCTCATAAATTGTGTGCGCATTTTAGAGAGCCCTTCACGAATAAGTGAATCATTGCGTAAAAGACCACTTTTTGCTTTTTCATCCCACAATTTTTGCTCATTTTCAGACATGTCTTCACGTTGTTCATTTGTTAATGGTGGGAAATCACGATACTTTTTCTCAGTTAATAAACCGTTTAATGTATCCAACATTCCGTTATAAGCTTCTACAAATTCTTTAATACGATCTTTAATAGCCCCTGTATCTGTTGTCGAATTTATGCCTACAGCGACTACAGTTGGTGATGTGTCACCCGCTGTATCTGCTACAGCAGCAACAGCGTTATCATATGATTTTTGTGCCACATCTTGGCGTGTTACACCAGCCGCATAAGCTGCATCTGCCGCATTAGACGTAGCCTTATTTGCATTATTTTGTTTTTCAATATCATAAAAATCTTGGAAGCGTGCTAAATAGTTTTGAGCTGGGTCATCTTGATCCGTTAAATCAGCTAGTTTTCCTAAATCTCCTCTATTCAGTCCGACAAATTTATTTCTAACATCTTCTGATAAAGTTGGATCTGCAAATGCTGCATCAATTTCTGCATTATCTTTCCCTTTAATAGAAGCTAAGAAATCAATATCATCTGTAGTTAATTCAGACAAAAACTTTTTATCTAATGTTTTATATGAATTTTTTAAGTCTTCTGTTTGGAACAAATCATCATATGCTAGTTGATAAATATTATCACGGTATGTTGTATATGCATCGTTAGCAGCACTTTTTGTAGCAGCCAAACCTGGAAGTGCTGCTTGGGCATTTGCAAGCTCTGCTGTTGCTGCCGCTAAACGCTCTTGCGCTCCAGCTTTCGCGTTAAATGTTTCTTTCAGCGTAATTTCATAACCAGAAATATTGACCTTATTCGATGAACGCTCCATTGAAATACCATTCACTTGTAAAATAGCATTTTGTCCTTCTCTTTTTGTCACTTGGTTATCATCATCAAAACCTAGAGCATCGAATACTTCCTTCCCTGAACCGAAAACAATCTCACCTGAACCGCTTTTCACGCTACCTGTATTGTTAGCCGTTAAAGAAAGTTGCCCATTTTCGAATAAAGCTGTTACACCAGCATTGCTATCATTAATTTTTTTCACTAAACCATTGATTGTTTCTGTATTGGGATCAAAATTGATTGTTACAGCTTTACCTAAATTACCATCTTTATCAATGGCACTCAGTTCAAGAGATGTACCTGCAATACCCAAGTCTGACAATTTCGTATTGCCTGTATGTGCTGTTTGTCTACCAACCATTTGTGTAGCAGTAGCTAACTGTGTCACACTCTCAATATTCAGCGTACCTGTTGCGCTATTTGTCGCATTAACAGATACTAATTTATCATTTGAAGAAGTAGCTGTTTTCTTCACCATTTGGCTTTGTAAAAACATATTACCTTCCAAAAATTTATTTAACTTTTGAGTTGCTTGATTGACATTTCGATACGCATCACGCTGCCATTCAAATGTTTGCTTTTTTTGAAAAGCTTTATTCAATGGTGTGCGCTCTGCTTGCATTAGTTTTGCAACTAATGAATCAATATCCATACCTGACGCTAATCCGCCTATTCTCATTACCATAATATATTCCTCCTAAAACTACTTATATTTTCTCATCTATAATCATGCCAAACATTTTTTGCATTTCATAAAAAGCATCTAATAGCTTTTTCGGTGGAATTTCTTTTACTACCTCTTCCGTTTCTTTGTCTACTACGGTTACATAATAACGATCTAAACCTTCATGATACTTAAATTTAGCAGCGCTGTAGTTCACCTCTAGCATTTTGTTCATTTTCTCTACAGCTTCTTGAACTTTAGCCTTCATTTCCTCATCATTCCCTAGCTGCTGGACTTGTTCAGCATTAGCAACAGGATTCAACTCAACATTTTTCACAGTAGCTTCGCTTCCTTGCTTCACTACATTTTCTACAGTAGGTACAGCTTTTTCTGTTTGTATGTTTTGAGAAACTACTTTATTAAGAGTCGCTGCACCTGTATCTGCATTCCCTGTAATACGCATATTTTCATCCTCCTTGAACCTAATACAGATATCTTTGCTAGTAGTATCGGTTGAAAAAAGGAGAATTTCAGTTTTTTATGAAACATTGTGAAAACAAAAACAGTAATCTTGCAACAATCACAAGATTACTGTTTCATTATAATCGAATAAATATGCCTGTTCACCAGTTGCTTCATACTGTGCAATTTTCTCTCCTAGCTCGGTGGTGACAATCGTTTTCACCACAACACCAGCATAAGCATTCAACTCACGTACAGAAAATGACAACTGTGGTGTAGGTCATGCTTCCTTTATATATAAAAACGTATACCATACGCTCCTAAAACTTGCGCTGTTTCACAAGCAAATTCATAGGAAAAATGACGTGTATCATAAGCAATAACGATACCGCGTGCTTTCGCAGCCTCTCCATCGGCTACTACATAGCGTGCAAGCACCTCCGTCACACGACAAATCGTATAAACGTTCATTCGATTCGTGCCAACATCTAGCACACCGCGCATCCCACCTGTTTCAATAGATAAAACATATTACCTTAATTACTCAGCTTCAATTTTTAATCATAACAAACATATGTCCCATCGTGGTATAGCCTGAGTTCTCCATTCCTTCACGTACTCCCTGCAAATAGGCAGAATGATGTTCTATCACCTTTACTAGCTGCTGAATACATTCAATGACCATTTCTTCTGTTAATCGTTGTTGCTTTGCAGATATACCTATTACATGCAATTTGATAAGTGTAAAATGAACAATAAGCATCCTATAGCTTTCAAAGAAAGTACTATAATCACATGGAAATAAATTTTTAAAAATATAGTTTACTATATAATTTTCCAGCATATATTCTTGCTTCTGTATAAATGGCTCATAAAAATTGCTATAAGCCTCCTGGTATTTCAACATTGACTTTTCTATATCCTGTACTTTTCTTTTTTCATCTTCCTCCAAATTTAAACCCTCTAATATCTGATTAAAAATCTTTAAATACTTTTCTGTGACTCCCCCACCAGACATACGATACTGAATCAATTTACGCACTAAATTGAATTGAAAGCTTAAATTACCTTTAATATTTTGCAATGAGGAGACAAATTCCTCATTATCTAAGCGTTTTAAGTAATCCTGGATAATAGCAGGTAACTCTCTCTCAAGTTCATATGGCGTTACCTGCTCTACTTTTTGTAAAAACAACCCTAAAATGATTAAACGGATTTCTATAGATTGCTGACGACTTTGCATAAGTTGTATAATAAAGACTCGTATATCCCAAAAATAAGGGTTTCTTTCTAAAACCAGCTTATTACTAAAAGTTCCTCTTATCTCTTTAGCCTCTTCTGTCTCTATAAATCCTAACCCTTCTTCACGTAAAAGGACAAGACGAGCTGCCTCTGGACAAGATAAAGTTAAGCTTTTCTCTACCACATCTCCCACTTGAGTAAACACCCTTGGATAATTAGCACATGTGTTACATAAATACGCTTCGCCTAATTCTTTATGAATACTACATAGTCCATCCTCTAACAACATGCTGCACTTCTTGTCCTGATCAAGAATAAATTTTGCATAATTAACATCGTTATATTGCTTATGATTACGTTTGACATTTTGTTGTAGCTTTTCTGTCATATGAGGATGTTGAATTTTGCGATAGGCTTGATATGTCCGTTTATCTACTGCTACATCCCATCCTGCACAACAAGTGTCTTCACACGCACTACCTATACATTTAAAACCTGCAAGATATTCTGGTATTAAAATAGATTTCATTGTAATCTCCCCTCCCACATTCAACATCTTATTTGAAAATGGTGATTTTTAGATTAAAGACAATAATTTATTAATGACATAATTAATTTCTTCGTCTGTCAAACCTGGATGAATCGGCAATGTTAACGCCTTCTCATACCATTTCTCCGCTACCGGACATAGCCCTCTTTCGTAACCAAGCTGTTGATAATAAGGATGCCAATATACAGGTAGATAGTGTACATGTACACCGATATTCGCTACACGCATCGCTTCAAATACTTGCTTACGATTAGCATGCTCTAGCTGAACCATATATAAATGCCAGCCAGACTCCGCGCCTTCCAGTTGAAATGGTACTCGAATGCCGTTGACATCTTTCAATGCCTCGGTATATATAGACGCAATTTCCTTACGTTTATGTAAAAATGCATCCAGCTTCGACATTTGTGAAATTCCTAATGCTGCCTGCAAATCTGTCATGCGATAGTTATAGCCAAGGTCTGTCATTTCATAGTACCAGCCTCCCTGTTCCAGTGCATAGGCAGTTTGTTCAATACCATGGCTACGAAACTTCATTAGCTTTTTATAGTACTCCTCACTATTTGTAACAATAACGCCACCTTCTGCTGTTGTAATAGGCTTCACTGGGTGAAAGCTAAACATGGTCATATCAGCTTGTATACCAACTTTTTGTCCTTTATAGATAGAGCCGAATGATTGTGCTCCATCTTCAATCACAACTAAATTATGTTCCTTAGCAATTGCCATGATTTCATCCATATCGGCAGGCTGTCCTGTAAAATCGACTGGAATAATCGCCTTCGTCTTGTCTGTAATATTTGCACGAACTTGTACCGAGTCGATATTATATGTTTGACTATCAATGTCTGCAAAAACAACTGTACCACCAACATAGCGTACACAGTTAGCACTCGCAGCAAAAGTAATCGGCGAAGTAATCACCTCATCTCCCTCACCAATCCCAGCTGCGTAACAAGCACCATGCAAGGCTGCTGTGCCATTGCAAAAAGCGACAGCATATTTAGCACCAACATAATTAGCAACAGCTTGCTCAAACTCTAAGATTTTCGGTCCTTGCGTTAAGTTTGGCGAACGCAATGTATCAATAACTAACTGCACATCTTCATCATCAATTGTTTGACGTCCGTACGAGATAAAATGCTTGAATTTTTCCATGATTATTCCCCATTTCGCAATGCAGAAATTAGTGGTGGTTCTATTTTTGGTAATTTACCATCTAAAAATTGATCTACAATATCATTACTATAAACATTATAAACAAAGCGTAAATGCTGTGGCATCCAGTCCGTTCCAACCCAAAGCTTCCCATTGCCTTTTTGAGGTGTATATTGAATTTGCTCTAAAGGTATGCTTTGCACAATCTTCACTAAATCCTGGGACACCTGCGCAACAGCTTTACAGGCTACATCGTGCAAGCCGTCTCCATAGGCAAGTTGTGGAACTGATTGATGGACAATTTCTCCAGCATCTAAACGCGCTGTTAGTCGATGAATCGTCATCCCCGCCCAATTTGGTCGTAGCATAAAGAACGGCCAGAACAATGTCGTATTGCCTTTATACCATGGCGAAAGACCCCCATGAATATTCCATGAATGCTCTGGCATCACCTCAAGTAACTCATTACTTAACATATGGACACCATAGCTAATAGCTAAATCAAATGATTGATTTTTAACCCATTCAATTGTTTCCTTACTATTCAAATTGGCATATGACACTTTAAATGTGGGAATATCACTATTCACTTGATTGTTTCCTGCAAAATGATAATGCTCTGCTTTATCACGATCGACGAAATGACGAATAAAGTTTTCACGATCAACATCTTCTAAATAAGCTGGCGGCTGTGGAATAAATTCCTCACGCACCTCCATCACATGCGCAGCCACTACCCCTAATTTTGCAAGCTCATTTACTAAATATAAATGTCTTGGATGTGAACCTGTTAGCAATAATATTTTCATTTTCACAACTCCTGTTCTTCATAAAATGGACCTACAAGTAGCCCATGCTCTTTTAATGCCTCAATTGAAATTTCATAATCCTCTAACGGATAGTGCAATGTTTTAGCTAAATCTGATAAGCGATGTTTGCCGTCTGAATAATTTAAAAGCGTCAAAACTTGATTTAACTGTTGACGATTATCAATTTTTTTACTGCTTGAGTTTCCCCATATTCCAGGCGCATTTATATCCGGATACAAATCATATTTACCTAATTTCGGCTCACCGAATGGCTTTTGATTTACATAGTAACCATTTAACTCTTGTAGCTTTAATAATTTTTCAATTTCATCCACACTTTCAAGCAATGCTTCAATTGTCATCGCTTCCTTTGTATCCAATGAATTATGATAACCTGCATATGTTCCGTAAATCATTTTTGAAAATTGCCCTACAGGTAAATTAAAGCCTGGAGAGCAATATTGTCTTTCATCTGAGCCATATAACGGTGTAAATGGGCGAATTGGCATCTCGTATTTCTCAAATTGATTTAAATGCGCAATTAATTCATCCATCGGTGTGTTAGTAGTACGTGGCTGTTTAAATGACAAACGATGTTCCTTACCACCTAAACAGGTTAATACAAGTCCTGAATACAAACTTCCTTTCAAATACTGTCCATATTTCCATAAATATGCGATAGATCCGATTGTTTCAGGTAAAAAAACAAAACGATAGGTTAACTCTCGTTGCTCCCATTTTTTCAAACGATTATATAAAGCTGTTGCTACAAGTGGACCACTTAATTCATTGTTAGCCATTGATGGATGGCAAATATATGTACTAATAAGCACTTCTTTCTTTGATTTCCCTGGTAATACAATCTGTGCGAAATTCAGCTCTCCATCAATCTTTTCACTCTCAATATATACATGGTATTGTCCGTCTTCTAAGCTTTCTAACTGATTTTGGCTCATGCAAAAGCCCCAACGCTCTTTATAATATGAAATCACATAAGGCACAGCCTCAGGTAAATGCGGTATCGTATGGATATATTGCTTCAATTCATCTAATGACAGCCATTTGTCAATTGGTTCGCTATAATTCACGACATGCAAATTCAAATCCTTTATATCAACAACTACATTTCCTTGTGCATCTTTAATCCATGCTTCACGGATAATCCACTCTTTTGGAATATCCCAATCAAATACCTCTGTTCCTGTTAGAATACCTTCCATTTCAAGAGGTATATATTCTTGTAAAATACGAATCGTTTCGCGAACACCCTCTCCTGTAATACTACGCATAATAGGGAAAAGACGGTCGAATAATGCATCTATTTGTTGTAACTCTTCATTCACAATAAAATCTCCCAACTAAGCGGTGTACCTTTCACAACATCTCGCTTTATAGCTTTTCCCAAAACTAAATCATAGTATTTCGTAGGTAACCCTAGTCCCGGTCGTACATTTCGTAAGTTCTCAACAGTCAAAATATCACCAACCTTCAAATCTTGACCAATATATAAGGAGCGGCGGAACTTTATTGAATCCTTTTCGGCATTTGTTGGACCATAACTCACTTTCCCCAAACTTTGCCATGCGCGCTCTGTTTCCTTAACAAGCATTTTTAATTCATCTGGCTCCATCGAGAAAGCAGAATCAACGCCTCCCTCTGCACGTGATGTTGTAAAATGCTTTTCAATAACCGTTGCACCAAGTGTGACTGCAGCTACTGATACACCAACTCCCATCGTGTGATCGGATAAACCAATTTCTGTGTCGAACAGTTCACGCATATGCGGAATCGTTGCTAAATTCGAATTTGCTGGTGTTGCTGGATATGTACTTGTACATTTCAATAAAATAAGCTGATTGTTTCCTTCGTTCCTCACTGCACGCACCGCCTCATCAAGTTCAGCAGCCGTTGCCATACCCGTTGAAATAATTATTGGCTTTCCTGTTTTCGCAACTTTGCGTATTAACGGAATATCAATATTTTCAAATGATGCAATTTTATAAGCAGGGACATTTAACGTTTCTAAAAAATCAACTGCTGTTTCATCAAAAGGTGAACTAAATGCTAATAATCCTAGTTCATTGGCCCGATCAAAAATGGCTTTATGCCATTCCCAAGGCGTATAAGCTTCTTTATATAAATTATACAAAGAGTTGCCCTTCCATAGATTTGCATCATCTTGGATAAAAAATTCCCCCGTATGTACATCGAGTGTAATTGTATCAGGAGTATATGTTTGAAGTTTTAATGCATCTACACCTGCTTCTGCTGCTAGCTCTACTAAATGTAGTGCACGCTCTAATGACTGATTATGGTTACCAGACATTTCTGCAATAATAAAAGGTTTTACATGTCTACCTATTTCTTTATGTCCAATTTTTATCATTTTATCAACCCCATTATTTCATCTAAATAAGCTTTCTTAGAGACATTACATATATTTTTTTGCTTCCTCTACTGTATACAATAATTTATCGACCCGATTGTCCCATAAATGGTAGTTTTTAATCTTTACAGTGTTTTTTTCAACAATACTTTCTCTATAGATATCATCCGTTAAAACTCGATTTAATTTTTCACCATCTAAACTCTCAGCACTGACTTCAATAAAACCCTCAGTAAAATGTTGAGTTATGTACTCATTTGAATCAGTTAATATAACTGCACCACAAGCCATCGCTTTGAAAATTCGTTCATGTCCTCCCCTTATAAAATTAGGAAATATATTTAGAACTACTTTAGACTTTAAAAATATACCTGTTAAATCGTTATACTCAACCTCTTTATGTAATTGGAAATTATGGTAATTCATTAATGAGCTATCCTTTGGTAATTTACCAAAATAATCTACAATATAATCTTCTTCTAAAAGCTTCAATAAAATTTTCTCTCGTTTATAAGCACGGTAATATCGATCAACTAAAATTAAAAATGCAAAAATATTTACTCTATTTTGCATAAAAATATCATGTAAAATAGCGTACTTTGTTAAACAATATTCTTTAAATGTATCCAAATCAAAATTAGATTCATTAGAATAATTTATAATGTCAGTTAATAAATTTGGTATTAAATCTAATAATGGTTGCATTTGTTGTGTAATACTTTCTATATCCTCTAGCCCACCTGCAAATACAATATTAAATTTTTTTTCTTTTTGTTGTTCTTCAACTGAGGTGGCGTGCTCAATAAATGTTACAATTTTATCCGGATAATATTTTTCCATATAATCACAATGCGCATCATCTATACATGCCACTATACTTTTAGAAATAGGTTCTTCAATTCTGGCAAAATGTGCTGCTGGATGGTCTACAAGCCAATGGATAAATGTTGTATTATAAACATCGAATAATGACTTTCCATCTACGCGTAAATCGCTCCCTATACCATTAAAACCTACAGTAAAATAGACGGGGAATTCAAATGCTGCAATAATTTCCTGGGACATTTTTTCATCATTTGTAATTGGAATAACAATCACTTCAAAACCTCTTGCATATAACACTTTGGCAATCTCATCTACGAAATTATTCACAACATTGTAATTAAAATTCCCTTTAAACATCACTACACGTTGCAACATCTATTCCCCCCTCTATAAAAACAGTACTTAATCTACGTCAAAATATGACTTGAAAACTTAATTTAATTGAATCAACTCTAAAACCTCATGCAACCAAGCATTTGGTTTCTGATTTGCTGTCAGCTCTAACCCTTTGCTGCTCATACTATCTATTTTTAAATCAGATAATAACTGCCAATATGTTTCAATTGTTACTTGCTCATGCCAGCCTAAATTAATGGTGACACCCAACGAATCTGCATAAGTAGTCGTCTCTCTTTGATTATCGGCAATAATTGTCGAACTTGAAGGAAGCCCTACATAACAGCGCTCCCAAAGTGTACCGCCACCAGCACCAATGGCAAAGTCCGCCAGCTGCATTAATTGCGCCATATAGTCTATTTGACAATGGAAATAGTAATTTCGCTCCCTACAAATTTGCTCAATTTGCTCTTTCATCGGATTACTATTGCCTACAACGATGTCAATACGCACAAAGGAAAAACTTTCTAATGCCTGTAAAATTTTCATCGTTTCATTTGTTGGGTCACTCCCCCCCATAAAAACAAGTAGTCGATGAATATTAGTATCTCGCTGTCTTAATTGCTGACGTTGTTGTAAAAATTCCTCACGCATAATTAAATATTTAGGTCCAAGCAACGTAATACAATGTGCTGGCACTTTCCCCTCATAGCGCGTTGCAAACTGTGGGATGACATTTTGATCTAATAGTAAATCGCAATCATGTTCTCGCGCTAAATCATCTATCACTACTATTTCTTTCGTATATGGTCGAATAGCTTGCTCCCACTCTTTACTTAATTGATAGTGGTCAATTATATATAAATTTGCCTGCTGTGCTGATGTAATATTGTTAAAACCCTCATTAGCAACGAAATCAATTAAATTTCCCTTTAGAGGCTCCATCCAAAAAGATACCTGACACCCCTGTTTTCGGAGATTTTTAGCAATCGTCAAGCAGCGCATAACATGACCACTGCCAATTGCAACAGAGGCATCCGCTCGGATAATGACATTCATTTAAATCACCGGTTTCTGCTCAATATGAGCATTTATTTTCGCTATTTCCGGATTATTCGTTAAATATTGAATGACATCAACACTTGATACTAGCGGATTTTGAAAATGCTCTGCAATGGTTCTGATTAACTTATAATCTTCTTCTGTATCAAGCGTAATACGTAGCTCTGATGCTTGTCTATTTGCTGGCACTTCATACTTTATTGTCTGAAACTGCTCTTTAAATTCATATGCATAATAGGTCACATGTTCACGATGACGTGATTCTTGGCCTACCTCATGGATATGTAAAAGTGACTTATAGGAAATAATTTCAACTGCTAATCCACGTGGTAGTTCACCATCTAGCAAGACAATATCCTTTTTTTCTTGCTTCATTAGTTGCACCATCTCATTCGCCATCTCATAATCAACAAAAGGACAATCTGATGTAATACGCATGACATAGTCAGGCTCATACAATTTTGCGCACTGTACATAACGATCTAATACATCATCCTCAGAACCACGGTAATAGGCTACCTCATGCTCTTCACACCATTTAGCAATTGCATCATCTTGTGGCAATGTACTCGTTGCTACAATGACTTCTGTTACACCTTTGATAGCGCGACAACGAACGATATCATATGTTAACACATCAACGTTATGTAGAGGCTTTAAAATTTTCCCTGGCAAACGGGAAGAACCCATTCTTGCTTGAATGATTGCGATTGTTTTCATTTCAACACCACTTCCCTCGTAAACGAAGTTAAAAAGCTTTGTCCATCCCATATCCCCTCAAAATCAAGCGCCTTTCCAATTGGCACAATACGATCTAATCCACGTGAAGGGATAGCTTCAATAAATGCTTGTAGCTGCTGACGCTCTATACCAAAATAAGCAAGCGTCTGATCTTTATCACAAATCATTTGACTTGCATTAATAAAATTCACTACATCGTACTCATAAAATAAACCGCCACCACAATGCACTTCACGTACATTCGGCTCAACATGCTTGAATTGTACACGCGAATAATAAATATCACTGCTTATACGGCTTACTTGCTCCTCTGCTGCAAGCTGAAACGCTGTTGTATATTTCAATACTTGTGTTGCTGCAAATAGCTCATAATGCTTACTTTCAATTACTTTATCAAGCGCAGACCAAAAAAGTACCTTTGCCTTTTCTTGCTGTTTACCTGTCCAAATCACTAAACGCGGGGACGAGCATGCCATTTGATCAAACCAAAATACATCATTATAAAATTGCCCTGCTAATACAGCTAACTCCTCTTCATCTAAGGAGGCTACTTCATCACTATTCAATGCCGCCAATGAAAAGCGATCTGGAAAAGCTAATTCGTTTGCTAAAGGAGCTAAAGGTACATGACGAATTGCTGCTACTGTAGCATCCCCTCCCCAAATAACACGCGTATGACATAACAGGCTAATTTGCTCTGTCGCCTTTTCTTCATGTCCGTATGTACAAATAAGTGTCTGCCTAGCAATTGTGTCGAATTCTGGCTTTACAAGCTCCTCTAAAATAACTTGCAAAAGCGTATTCAAACCATTCTGCTCCTTGCTGGAAATCCGTAAAATATTGCGATTACCTGCAAGCATTGAAAGCATCCATGAATAAACAAAAATCGTATCCACATTCGATGGTGCAATATGAAATACCGTTCCTCTAGCACGTACAAATGAACCTTCATGTTGCTTCTCAAATTCTTCCTGCATCTGCTTTATATTTGCCTTACGTAACCAATAGCCTAATGCGACGATTTCTGGCTGTTGACGTATACGTACAAAACGCTTTGACAACGCTTGCGTAAATGCAATCACCACTTCAGTAAATGGGGAGTTTGTTTTGGTTTGTCCCAAATCTATTAGTGCTTTATCAAACGATTGATTCGTTGGCCAAAATAGCTTCACCCTTGCCCACCTCCTTGAAACGTATCGCTACAGCCACGCAACTCTGCCTTTGGAATACGCCCTGCCACGGAAAAATACTTCCCTTTCCAGCCACATTGACAATTATCAATGCCATGAATCGTTCCTAAATCCTCTGTTAGCAAAGCATGACCTGGATAGCTTTTAGGTAGCTCACTCACTACTTGAATAAGTCCTTGCTCCCCAACCTCTACTGGTTCAAATGTAATGGCATCACGAATAATCACATCCGCATAGCTTGGTGCATGTAAATATCCCTCGCTGCATTCCACAAAAATGGAACCAACTTGCTCCACCATCCCATAGTAGTTATGTACCTTTTGGATTCCAAGTTGCTCCTTTAACAAACGATTAAATGTTTGCGCATCAACTGCCTCATCCTTCAATTTTTTCCAGCCACCACCATGAATCAGTACACTATCAGCAAAATTAAGCTCAATCCCTTTATCATGGACTTCCTTATAAACATATTGCCAAACCATAAACGTAAAACCGAATAATAAAATGCGCTGCCCCTTATATTCCTTTAAATACTCCTGTAAGCCTTCGATATCCAGCGTCATATCGTCGTTTAACGCGTAAAAATGCTTGCGCCCAAAATTCGAAAAGCCCAAAATACCAGCTCCACGTGCACTAAATAATTTTCGATCCTTTAACACCGATTTCGTATCTAAAATAATCATGGGTAGACGTTTGCCGCCTAAAATAGGCTTCATTACTTCTACTAACGTCTTTGTTTGTGTAACAGATGTTTCCTTATCTAAATAAATTTTCGATACCTGCTGACCTGTCGTTCCACTAGATGTTAAAACCTTTACGACATCTTCCTGTGAAATTGATTTTAAATCCATCAGCTTAAATAATTGCACAGGTAGATAAGGCACTTCTTCTATATTGTGCGCCATTACTTGCGTATTGCTTTTTTCTAGCATTCTTTGATATGGCTCACAATTTGCCATATGCCATACTGTTAATTCATTTAATTTTGAAAGCAGCAGCTGCTCTTTTTCAATCTGTGTTAAATGATATGGAACTGTCATAAACAGCGCTCCTTCAATGTTGTATAATCTGTTTTGCCATTAGCAAAGCGAGGAATAGCATCCAATAAAACGACTTTATACGCCGTTTTATGTAGCTTATACAGGCTTTCAATCGCTTCCTTTACATGCTGCATTGCACTTTCCTGTTCAATGGCTACAATTAATTTATCGTCAGAACCCGTGCAAGCTAAAGGAATATGAAAGGCTTCTTCCAATTTTTTCTCAACTTCATCTAAATTAATACGAAGTCCAAATAACTTGATAAAACGTTTAATGCGCCCTGTGATGGTGAAATACCCCTCTTCATCGACTGTTGCAGTATCACCTGTATGAAGGACACCCTGCATTTCATCCCCCTTTGCCAAATCCGCTAAACATTCTGCATAGCCCATCATGACATTGGCTCCACGATAAACTAATTCATTCAATTCGCCTTCAACTGAAAGCTGCCCAGCAGGAATTGCGATACCGATTGTTCCTGACTTTTCAAGCACCTTATCATAAGGAATATAGCTCATTCTTGGCGCTGCCTCTGTCTGTCCATACATAATGTAAAATCGTTTACTATGCTCTTTGGCGTATTCACCAAATGCTTGTACAAACTTTTCATTCAAACGCCCACCAGCCTGTGTCAGCACCTTTAAATGAGGCAAATCCATTTTCATAAAGCCAACACGATGTAACATTTGATAAGTAAAAGGCACACCTGCAAGAGATGTCGCCTTATGCTCCTTCACAAGCTCCCAAAACGGCTTTTCCATTACACTCATATCAGTTAATAAAATCGATGCTCCTGCTAGCAAATGACTATTAACTATTGACATACCATACGAATATGAAAGCGGCAAGTTCATCACTGCACATTCTTGTTCGCTAATTTCTAAATACTCAATGATAGATTGCGCATTTGCACGAATATTGCTGTAGGATAAGCGTACAAATTTTTGACTGCCTGTTGTACCAGATGTACTTAAAAGTATTGCTAAATCTGAATGAATTTCTACATTAATCTCAATTTCTCTTACTAATTTATTAAAATTGGATGTATAGCCTTCATACCTCTCCAAGCCCACAATCCAATACGGTTTATATTTGTTAACAATATCATTTAATAATTCAGAATTAATATCCGCTGAAAGTAGCATCACTGAATGACCACTGTTCAACCCTGAAACATAAGCAGTCAAAACATCAATCGTATTTTGACATAAAATTAAGATGAGTTGCTTTTTTGAGTGAATAAATTCAATTGATGGGATTTCATTGTAATGATATTTTTGTTGTGTTGTTATAATTGCTAAGTTATGATTTTCTAAATTGAAAAAAGTCATGTACGTCACACCCTTAAAAGATTACATATTTTTATCTATCACAAAAGTCATACTATTTATATTTTCTTATCAATTATACTGTAAATGTGCTTTCAATAGACAAAAAGCTTGTAATTCTTAAAGAATCACAAGCCTTTTTACTAAAACTCTACATCATATTTCGTTAAAATTTCCTTTGCCTTTGCAAATGTACTCATATCAAGTACATCATCTGTATCAAGCATCGTATCAAATTGATCGTCAATTTCAGAAACTAGTGCCATATGTGCGATAGAATCCCACTCTGGAATCGAATTATATGTTAATTCGTCAGTTATTTGACCCTCATCAATTCCTAAGCTCTCTGCGAAAATTACGCGTAATTTTTGTTCGTTTGTCATGTTAATCCCTGCCTAAATATATGTATTTATAAAATATATCGGTTAATTCAGTATTTATTATAATACAAAATCTGCTCTAAATTTATGAAACTTAGCACAATTGTCTTTCCAATGATCTTCCATAAGCTCAAAATATTCAACATTATAAAATTTATCATACTTATATATGTGCTCTTTAAATGTTGCAATATGCGTAAAACCGTAATGTAAATGCATTTTCATCATCCCATCATTACCTTCCATCACTTCAGCATACAATTTGTTCAATCCTAACTCAAAGAAAACAAAATTATATAAATATGGATGAATACGCCCCGCAATAATCGAATAGCTCAAGTCCCCAATATAATAAGCAAAAGTTGCTTTCTTATTTTTTCGGTCAATTTGATTCAAGGAAATAAGACCAATAGGCGCCCCTTTCACTTCAATAATCCAATAATACTGTGTATCATCATTTGATATTTTTTCAAACCATACATACTGGGTAGCTAAATCTTTTTCAATATCCGTATACATATATTGTGTCACATGCTCACTTGTACGCCATTCTAATACCTGTGTCAAATCACGTTCCTCTAGCTTTCGAAAGATAATCATTGTCCTCACTCCTCACCTACTTGAAAAAAGTATGGCTAAATCACCATGCCTCCATCAACACCGATTATTTGCCCTGTAACATACGAAGCTAAGTCTGAAGCTAAAAATAATATAGCATTCGCAACTTCCTCAGGTTGCCCAATACGCCCCATTTTAATTTCTGACAGGCGCTGCTCAAACTTCTCCTCTGATAACTGCTGTGTCATATCCGTCGCAATAAAGCCTGGCGCTACTGCATTAACGCGAATATTGTACGGTGCCAACTCCTTTGCCGCCGAATAAGTTGCTCCGATTACAGCCGCCTTACTCGCCCCATACACAGTTTGCCCTGCATTACCAACCCGTCCAATAATCGAACTGACATTGACAATAGAGCCTGATTTTTGTTTCATCATTAAACGAGACGCATACTGCATGTGATAAATTACTGCCTCTGTATTAATAGCCAATGTCTGGGTCATTTGCTTCTCATTTACCATTCCAAGTAGGGCATCATCTAAAATACCCGCATTATTCACTATAGCATCAAGTTGCCCTACATTCTTTTTAATCCACATAAATGCTTTTTTAATCGCATCTATATCGCACACATCATAGCTTAATGTATGAATTGTTGCACCATATTTCTCCAATTCTTCTTTAACTTCTGCGAGACGTGCTTCACCACGACCATTTAATATGACTGTCCATTGTTGCATAGCTGCTTGTTTCGCTGTTGCATAGCCGATTCCGCGTGTTGCACCTGTAATCATAATTGTTTTCACTCACTTTGCCCCTCTTTTCAAAGATTGAAGTATATCTAAATTCTCTTAAATACGCCAAATATGCTCTCTAACCTATTATTCTTATCCTTTAATTATACACTACTTATTTTATGTATACATTTACTTTGAATTTTCAGTAGGTGACATAACCTATCTTCTATATTATCAAAATAAGACAACCTACTTAGATTTAGCTCCAGCTAAGCAGGTTGTCTTATTCCTTCTATAAGTACCTTAACAAATTTTTATGCATCGAATGAAATTCAATTGAATACTTCCTTAACTCATACTTGTGCTACTTTTTTGTATACAGTCATTTAAAACAGTACTATTACCTTTATTAAAAGTAATAAGCTTGTCTAAATGATGTCTGCCGTATTCAGTAATCACTGACTTCCTCAACACACTTCAACACCTCTTGCAATAGTTCCTCTAGATACGTATAGGTATTAGTAATTTGATACAAATTCTCCTGCTCGTACAATGCATCCTCCATACCAAACAAAACACGTAATGTTGAGAAGCCTTTCATATGATTAGGATAAATAATAATTTTTCGACACTTACTAGTAGCAATAATTTCACTAAAGCCACTACGATAACAAATGATCGTTCCGGCAAATTCGCTAACTGCCACAGCCTCATGAAATTCGTAAAAAATCCGCTCAGACCCTTGAATGGGATCCTCTTCAGGTGTGCCGCAGTTTGTAAACACTTTTAAACCTAGCATTTTCAAAGAGGCAACAAGCTCCTCCCAAAAATTAGCTTTAATTAATGGAATACTGTTAGCATATGGAGCAATAATTACAGACTTACCTTTAACTACACCATACTGCTCACAAATTTGCACTAAACGCTCTTCACTAATTGATACATTAGGAAGCTCTGGCTGTATCTCCTTACTCAATCCAAGCAAGCCATGTTTAATCTCTTCAACAAATGTTAGTCCTCTATATCCATCAAGATAATGATAGATTTCTTGATAGTTATGATATGGATTCAACACCCTTATTTTCTCTGGATAAAAATTTGCTAGCGCTACTAGTGCATCATTTTCCTCCACACTAATTAACTTGATATTAGCAACATCGAACATTCCAGCAGTTAATTCACAGGATTTTCCCACTACTGTAAAAACATAGTTTGCGCCATTATACTTTTCTTTTATGTACTGATTTAAATATGAACAAATAATATAAATATCCCCATTTGGTTTTACTGGTGACATCATAATCAAATCTGTATGGAATTCGTATTTTAAACGTTCATACACTTCTATTCCCTGTTCAACAAGGTACATATATTTGTTAAATGTCTCATCAGATAAATTAAAATCACTATTGCGATTTAAATCTACTACTTCAAATATATGAATATTTTCACTATACCCCAGTGCCTCTAGCTGTCGTTTCATCTCTTCGTAGTATCTAGAAGCGATTAAAATGACCGTTTTTTCATAAAAGGGTATTAGTTCCTTTTCGGGCTTTCTTACTTCAATTTCAAGAAAATAACTACCATCCAGTAGTTGATTATTATCTAGTACTTTATCGACATAAATATCACGTGCCAATAAATCATTAATAATAATAGAGCCAGAAGCATTTGCACCAAAAACGATTATTTTTTTATTAGTTAAAAACTGATTTGCAACTAAGCGGTCAATATATGCGGCTACTTTTTGTTTCATAAATCCTCATCCACCTCATATTTTAATGGCTTAAAGCAATCTCTAGCTTGATTAATACTATATGCTGTCTTCAATCCTGAAGGCTTTATATCATTAAATAAAATCCGTTCACCATGAGGAGCATCAAATATAATATGATCATAATGAATTTGATGTTTAGCTAGAAAAGATAATGTCTGTTCCTTATAACGTGATGTGCGGGCAGTAACAATAACCACCATATCTCGTTCGCATAATTGCTCAAAAAATTCAGATACGCCTTCCAGTAAGGTATCCTCTCCATCAATTTTATACCCATTGTGCTTTACTAATGTGCCATCTAAATCAAAAATCCACGTTTTCCCTAGTGATGATAACTTTAATTGCTCATACATTTTTCAAAGTTTCTCCAATAAATCCGCCTGGATGATTTCGTTTAAAGTCAGCTAATTGTAAATTTAACTTTTCTGCAATTTGCATTGCTAAAGCCTGTAATACAATTAAATTTAATGTCGTTGAGTTATTCGGCATAATATTCCACATGTCACCTTCATGATTTAATGTAAGCACAATGTTTTTTGGTATTTCTCTAGTTAAAGTACTATCTGTATTAAAGGTAAGTAGCCATAAATTCGCTTCACGTTCTTTTAAAAGTTGCGTTAAATAAATGGACTCAACTGTTTCTCCACTCTTCGTTAAAATAATCACTAAATCATCTTTTTTAACAACCCCCATATCTCCATGAACAGCTGAATTCGTATTTAAAAAATAAGCAGCCAATCCTAAAGACAACATAGAACCTACAAATTTATCGCAGATAGGTACATTTTTCCCTAACCCAGAAACAACAATCTTTCCTCCATTTTGTAAAGTGGAGATACTTTCATTCAAAAGTTGATTAAATGCTTGCTCATCTAAACTCTTTATTGAATAGTTAATTTCCTGTAAAAGTAACTCGAAATAGGCATTCATAGTATTTCCTCCAAATAATATAGACCTAAATAAAATGCTCCACAAATAGAGTCATAATCTTCCCATGCATATGTTGTCAACGATAACCAAATAATCGAATGCAATAACTTAATTTTTTCCTCATTAACTTCCTCTTTTAAAAGCTCAAAAAAGTATTCTTCTAAAGATTCCCACTGATTAGAATTTACCACTATTTCAACTTTTTCTGCATCAATTGTCAAATCAAATCTCTTTAAATTAAATTGATCATAATTTCCAGTAATAGAATAATAAAGTTTAGCCCAATCATAATCTACATCTCCAAATAACGGAACATGTCCAAAATAACCTCGTGGATCAATAAGTACGGGCTGTAACGTATCTGTAATCATCATATTTGAAAATGTACAATCACCATGCAATAAAACAAAACGATGCATTTCTAAAGACTTAATCTTCTCCTCTAGCTCATTTTTATAGAAAAATATATTTCGACATTTTCGATTATTCACTGTAATAAATCGCTCATTCGCAAATGGGACTAAATCTCTTATTTTATTTAAACGATCCATCGTTTTATCGAAATAAGCCTCTTTCACACTAAAATAATCTGTCTCGATTTGATTGATTGTATGCAGCTGCTTTAACATTTCAACAATTGATTGTAAAGCTGTTTTTTTATCTTCAAGACTTAAATCACTACACTCATAAATATTGCGTCCTTGAATTCTTTCCATTTCAAATGGCTCATAACTATAAATTTTCGGAATCTGATTAAAATCGCTATGCTCTCGTACATATTTGTACCAAGCCAATTCCTTCGCCGCAATTTCTTCCCCCTGCTTAGTAATCGCCTTTTTTATAATCGTCTTTTCTTTTACAATAAGTTGATTAAATGGGCGGCATTTTTGCGGTTCTAGCTTTTCATATTCAGATAATAGACCATATTCTTTCGATTTGTACATTGGTAACACTTGAAACTGTAAATTTTGCCGCTGTAACCACCGTACAAACTCACCTTGCTCTGGTATATTTCCCAACAGTTCTTTGTTTTCAAACAAAAATAAACCTGCAACACCATATTCATAGGACGGCTCTTCCTCAAATTGACCATTCTCATACTTCCAACGACATCTAAAATCTTTTGATAACCCTATGTATCTACCTGCATCAGGAATCTGTAACTCCTCAGATAAAATTAAGTCTGACCATGTTAATAAAAACGGTGTATTCTCTGGAAGTAAATGAAGTGCATCCTTTATTCCTGATAATGTTCCCTCTTTTCCAGTAGAACGGACCAACAAATACTGTACATCAGCAAATGCTTTTAAATATTCATTTAATACATCATAATGATAATCACCAATAATAATATATTTTTTATTCGGAAATTTTTTAAATAAATGAAATAGCATCGGTAAATTATTTATAGGCACTAAACATTTTGGTTTATTTTTTGTTAAATGCTCAAGACGAGTACCTTTTCCACCAGCTTGGACAATGATATATTCACAAGTCACAATTTCTCACCCTTCCTTGTTACATTAAAAAACTCCGCTAACTCTGGGTCATCACCTTCATATGTAATTAAAGGAACACGCTGAAACTCTCGATTCTGCAATATTCCTACACTAATAAATTCCTCAATATCAATGATTCCTTGTTCTACTAAATTATACGCTGAACGACCATTTGGCTGTGTTGGGGATAGTATGATTAGCTTATCAGTGAACATGTATAAATTGTAAAATGATAGGATTGTATTCATTGCTTCCTCATCAATTATTTTAACAGCAGTGTTAATACCAAAATACTTTTCACATTTCGTTATTATTTGTTCAGTAGTAATTATGAGGGGTGCTAAATTATCTTTTCTCATAAAATCAGACAAATATAATAATGAATAATACAACATCTCATCATTAGTATTTGGTAGTAAAAATAGATAGTCATTGTCATTTATATTAAATTCTTTTATTAAATTTCTCCATTCATCTTTTCCTCTATTAGCTTGTTCCATAATTTCTCTAAAACCTCTGTTCATTCATTCAACCTCAAGCTTTCTAGAATTTAGGCACTATAATTTTTTCTTTGCTAAAAGTGTTCTCTAGTAGAAAATGAAAGATTTCAACTAATTGTGCACTACCTATTATAATTTGATCATACTCATGAGGGTTATTTTTTAAATATTCTATACTCATAAGCTTTGTTTTATAAAAGTCTTTTGGTTCCCCCTCAAAATTACTATTTGAAAATCCAGATATTTTATAACCTCCATTAGTCAAAATATCATATACCACTTTACCTAGCTCACCGTTTCCATAAATAATATATTTTTTATTTTTATTTAAGGTAGTATATATACTTTCAATAAACACTTGAGCAAATGTTTCAGATTCATTAATTTTTGAAATCGAAGATTGTCCATTTTCTTCTCTGTACTCATTCATTCTCTTTAATGTAGTCGCGTTATATGAAAATGCTATAGAAGGATTAGAGTACCATCCATTTTCACCATGGACTCTATAACATCCTAAAGGTTCATCAATAGAAATCATGTCAGCAAATATATAACTAAATATCCTTATATAAATGTCTGCACAAATTTTATAATCACCTTCTGGTACAGGGAAAACATTATCTAAAACAAACTTTTTAAACGACATTGCAGAAGTTGGGATGATGCCCATAAACCCATAATTCTCAGTTAGTTTCCTTTGTTTTAATCTCCCTTCTTCTAAAAATGTAAATTTATATTGATTGTTGACTAGTAAATTATGCTGTACACTATCATAAGTAATATGATAGTTTCGAATTACTTCTAATTTATTAGGATACCAATAATCATCTGCATCTAAAAAAGCTATAATATCTCCTATGGCATTCTCAAATCCCGTATTAAATCCTGATGCTTGCCCGCCATTTTCCTTATAGATTACTTTTACTTTATTTTTTATATCCTGTATATTTTCTTCAATTATTTTTTGGGAACCATCAGTAGATCCATCATCAACAATAATTAATTCCCAATTTTCATATGTTTGATTTTTAACTGACTGAATAGCCTTATCTATATACATTTCGTAATTATAATTTGTTATAATAACTGAAATCAAATAGTTTTCACACATTTTTATCCTCACCTTCTATTTACAATCAATTTGAATATGACTATTATTTATAATAATTCATACCAGATATTCACTAAATCCACTTTTCCTTTTATCTGTTCTTTTACCATATTTGCAGTTTCTTCCCTTTCTATAGAGATAATAATAGCAGAGATATCTTTTCTTCTAATGTTTTGAGTAGATATAATGGGTTTGCCATGTAGCTTTTTGTTTTGCATTTTTATATCATTATCTATAAAACAAACAACCTCTACCCCCATTTTTTTTAGCATATTATATAAATAAGTAGCATTTACTTTAGTTCCAAATATAGCCACTTTTTGAACTCTTAAAAAGCTATTTTTCTCCTCAAAGTAACTATCATCGGTAATTGAAATTTCTAACCATCTTTTGTAATATTGATTTATTTGGTAAGTATCAAAATTTAATAACATATTTTTCAAATAGTCTGGAATACATGAAAAATGTTTAAAACGAATAAGTGCATGCTCAGTATGCATTTTTCTTTCATGGGACAGCGCGTTACTAATCCCTCCTAACCTAAACAATGCAATCTCTATTGGCACATAGTCAATTCTCTCGCCATATTTTTGGAAACATTTGATAGTAAAGTCAATATCAGCTAAAATCTTATAATTTATATCAAAGAAACCAAACTCCTCAAATAATTTTCTATGAGCAAATACTGATTGATGTGGACACATTTTTCCGGCTTCAAAATCTTTATATATTAATGGCTCGCCTCGATAATGCCAGTGACCAGTAAATTCATCAAACGCTTTTACATCACCATGTAACATTAAAGTATTTGGCTTTTCATACAAATGATTCGCTACTTCCTGCACAATCGATTCAGTTGAGAAATAATCATCTGCATTCATAAAATTTATAAAATCGCCGGTACTAACTTTTATACCTTTATTAAAAGCATCATAAATCCCTTCATCTGACTCAGAAATAATAATATCAATTTGCTCCTCATACTTCTTAACAATCTGCATCGTCCCATCAGTAGAAGCCCCATCCACAATAATATACTCAATATTATCGTAAGTTTGATTAATCACACTTTGAATTGTTTGCTCAATTGTCTTCTCTGCATTATAGCAAGCTGTAATAATACTAATTTTTGGTCCATTACTCATGCTCATTCACATTTTCAAGATACCACTTATACGTATCTTGAACCCCTTCCTTTAGTTCAATCTTATGATGCCAGCCTAGCTCATGAAGTTTCGTTACATCTGTGAGCTTTCTTGGCGTGCCATCTGGTTTAGTACTATCAAACCGAAGCTCCCCATCAAAGCCAATAATTTCGCATATTGTTTCTGCTAGTTCACGAATTGTTAGCTCTTTACCTGTACCGATGTTGACAAATTCCCCTATTTGTTCAAATGTGCAATTTTCCATTAAGTACACACAGGCAGATGCCATATCATCAACATGTAAAAATTCCCTTAAAGGTGTTCCACTTCCCCAAATAGTTACAGCTTCTTCTTTATTTATTTTTGCTTTATGTATTTTTCTCATCAATGCAGGTAATACATGAGATGTTTCTAAATTAAAATTATCATTTGGTCCGTATAAGTTAGTTGGCATTACGCTAATGAATTCTGTACCATATTGTTTATTGTAACTAGAGCACATTTTAATACCTGCGATTTTCGCCAATGCATATGGCTCATTTGTAGACTCTAATTCACCTGTTAATAAATAATTTTCCTTTAAAGGCTGTGGAGCCATTTTAGGGTAGATACATGTACTTCCTAAAAACACTAATTTCTTTGTACCGAATTCCTTTGCTGCTTCAATAACATTTGATTGAATCATTAAATTATCATATAAAAACTGCGCTGGATAAGTAGCGTTTGCCAATATTCCTCCTACTTTAGCAGCAGCTAAAAATATATAATCAGGCTTCTCTTGCTCAAAAAGCTGGATGACAGACACTTGGTTGCGTAAATCAAGTTCGTGGCTAGTGCGATAGATAATGTTATTGTACCCTTTTTCTTGTAAATGACGGATAATCGCAGAACCTACCAATCCTCTATGCCCTGCTACATATATTTTAGATTGTTTCTCCATGCCAACACCTTTTCTCCTATTATCTCTGTTTTATTATCGGTTAAAAAGAAAAGAACTGAATATTTTCAGCTCTTTCTCTATCATTATTTAATTATATCATTCCATTCATATGTTAACCTGACGATATCATCTTCTACTAATGATTCACCCATCTGTACTTCAATAATTTCTGTATCTTTTATAGCCATTAAAGCATGCTTTGCCTCGATTGGAATTTTTAATACATCTCCTGGGCGAACAATTTGCAGATCCTCATTCAAAATAAACTTAGCTTCTCCTGAGATTACCGTCCATACTTCTGAACGCTGATGATGGAATTGATAGCTTAAGTTTTTTCCCGCTTCAATAAACAGCCGTTTTGTTAGTATCTCTCGATCTGCAGTCTTTGTAAAGTCTATTACGCGATACCAGCCCCAACGACGTTCCTCATACATTGGTCGAGAAAATAACCCTTCATGAAGCATGTCCTTCATTTTAGAGCTTGAAGGCTTGTCAGACACTAAAATACCATCAGCACTTACAGAAATCACTGCATTTGAAATACCAAGCACTTTAACTGGTAAATCAAGCTCATTAATAATATGTGTATTCTGACAGTCATCACTCATCCCACCATTACCAATGACTTGCTGTGACATTTCCTCTGTCAATGTATTCCAAGTCCCTAAGTCTTTCCAATATCCATCATATGTAATTGCTCTAATATCCTTTAAGTGCTCAACTACTTCATAATCAAAGCTATTTTTTGGCAAGTAATTAAACTGATTTTGCAATACATCAAAATCTAAAGGCATATGAAGCTGCGCTAATTTCTCTGCAATTAAGCTCACAGGAAATGCAAATACGCCACTATTCCAATAAGCAGCTACATCTATTAACTTTTGCGCCTCTTCCTCACTAGGTTTTTCTTTAAAGCTTTCAACAATCATTTGTTCTTCATGCCAAGCTTTTGGTATTAAATAGCCATACTTTGAAGAATTATAAGTTGGTTTAATACCCAATAAACCTAGTTGTATGTTACGCTCTTGCACTAATTTTTCTAATTGCACAACTTTTTGATAAAAGGCTATATCTACAAAAGCATCCACCGATACTACTCCAACCACTTCTGACTCAGATACACCCATTTTTGAGTGAAGGTAGCTAGTAGCGAGCGCAATTGCAGGAAATGTATCTCGACGTTCTGGTTCAATCACCACAGGTATATCCCCAACTTGCTTGCGAATCATATCAATTTGTACCCTATTAGAAGCAATAATAATATCTTCATGATTTACAACTTGTAGTAACTGACGATATACGCGCTGTAGCATTGATTCTAACTCACCAGTTTCCTCATTTCTTAACACCTGTAAAAACTGCTTTGCTCGTGAATCATTTGATAGAGGCCATAAACGTGTACCTGAGCCACCTGATAGTAGGATAATTTTCATATTATGCTCCTTTAATTACATCTTTATAAAGATAACATAAATGCAGTTCAACATTAAAAAATGTTAAAACTGCATCTATATTCATTTATTTTTGTAAATCTGTCTGCACCATCATTTTCACTAATTCATCAAAGCTAGTTCTAGGCTTCCAACCAAGCTTTTCTTTTGCTTTTGCTGGATTTCCTAAAAGTAAATCAACCTCTGTAGGACGGAAGTATTGTGGGTCAACGGCTACAATGACTTTACCGGTCGCTTTATCAATACCTTTTTCTTCGATACCTTCTCCTCGCCACTCAATAGCAATATCTGCCTCTGCAAAAGCTCTTTCAACAAACTCACGAACAGTTCTCGTTTGTCCTGTCGCAATAACAAAATCGTCTGACTTGTCCTGCTGTAAAATAAGCCACATTGCTTCAACATAATCGCCAGCAAAACCCCAATCTCGCTTTGCATCTAAATTGCCTAAGTATAAACACTCTTGCTTACCTTTTTTAATGGCAGCAACACTTAAAGTAATTTTACGTGTAACAAATGTTTCACCACGCAATGGAGATTCATGGTTAAATAAAATTCCATTACACGCAAAAATATTGTAAGCCTCACGATAATTTACCGTAATCCAATAAGCATATATCTTCGCAGCAGCATATGGGCTTCTAGGATAGAATGGCGTTGTCTCTGATTGAGGTGTTTCTTGAACTTTGCCATATAATTCACTGGTAGAAGCCTGATAAATACGCGTTTTATCTTCAAGCCCTAAAATACGAATTGCTTCAAGCAAGCGAAGAGTCCCTATACCATCAGCATTTGCTGTATACTCTGGTGTATCGAAGGAAACCTTCACATGACTCATTGCAGCTAAGTTATACACTTCATCAGGACGAATTTCAGACATTAAGCGAATTAAATTTGCTGAATCGGTCATATCACCATAATGCAAATGAATTTTATCTAAATATTGTTCAATACGATCATAGCGCTCGATTGAGGATCGACGTACTAAACCATGTACTTCATAACCCTTTTCTAATAGAAATTTCGTTAAATAGGCACCGTCTTGACCTGTTATACCTGTAATAAATGCTTTTCTCATTTATATCATTTCCTTATTCTTATAATATAAATATGTATCTAAAATAATCTGTGAAAAATTTAATGCGAAGATTTTAACATTTTCTTCTGCCTGCTTCAAAGCTTTAGCTTCTTTAATTGTCGAATCAAATATATCTTTTTTCATATAAACTTCTTTCATTTTTTCTGCAAGATTTGTTGCATTTTTCGGTTCGAAAAAAAGACTTTCTTCTGTTTTTTGTTCCCTATGAATAGGAATATCTGATAAGATTACTATTTTCCCTAATGCCCTACTATCTTCTAAGACAGTACCCCATCCTTCAAATAAAGAAGGCTGAATAACAGCTATACTTTTTCTTAACAGATATATTTGCTCTTTCCTCGGAATGAACCCCAACACCTTTATATTTGTGTGTAAATTATTATTTGCAATATATTCTGTTAATACTTTAAAATGCTCCGGTGCTCTATAGTCCTCAATAGCTCCCGTTAAAACACAAGTAACCTCTAATCCCTCTTCTTTTAATTTTTGGACTGCCTGAAATAAAGTAAGATGATCTTTATGTTTCCATAATTGATTACTACATATAAAATAGGGTTTACTAATTTCATAGTTACTTAGTATCATTTCATTCTCTTCATACCAATCTCCTGGTGGAATTAAATAAAAAGACATCACTTTATTTAAGGTGCTGTTTTCAGGATAAAATTTATTATAATCTGTTAAAGCGTCTTGACTACTAAAAATAACTACCCCTTGATGTTTAGCTATTTTTTCAAAAAATTGATCTCTAAGCTTAATTTCATCTTTTGAAAACATATATGGCAAGTGCTTATGCTGAAAATCTGGAATCCAAGATATACTTACTCTATTCTCCAAAATATCAGAGAGTACTGGATAATAAACATCTGTAATTTTTGCTAACTGATCATAGTTTTCGCATTGAGTATATTTATAAGGTATATCTAATCTTGCTGTTCCCACATAAATTAACCCATCAAACAATCCAAACATATATTCATGTAAACTTAAATCGGCTAGCTGCCTATCTCTAAAAACTAAGTAGATTTTTGGTTTTTGATTTTTAGAGAGTAAACTTAATGCGTTGGCTAAATAATAGATGTAAGTTATTCCTCCCATCCATTTTTCACTTCCAATTATAGGTATAGCAACTTTTAAATCGCTTATTCCTTTATCATTTATACCATTCATGATAATATTTCAAACCTTCCTGTATAGTAATTTTTTGTTCAAATCCTATTTTTTTTAGGTTATTTATATTAACATGCCAATTTATAGGATCCCCTATACGAGCATCACCTTGAAACACAATAGGTTTATCACTTTGCATTTCCTGTTTGATTAAGTTTGCTATATCTTTAATGCTAATTGATTCACCGCTCGCTACATTTAAAATTCCATGGATATTTTTTTCAATGATTAGTTCTATAATATTACATAAATCATATACATGAATAAAATCTCTTGTTTCTTGCCCTGTACCAAATAAATAAACTACATCCATGCTTTTATCAGAAAATTTCTCGAAAATATCATAAATAACTTGTTTTGTCATACCTTGCCCATAAACCGAAAAGATACGCAAAACTGAAGTAGGAACTTGAAATACTTCATTATACTGTTTGATTAAATACTCCGAACACACTTTACTATAACCATAAGGAGAAATTGGACTTACTGCACTCTCCTCAGTAATTGGGTCATCTATAGGATTACCATAAACAGCAGCACTCGATAAATAAATAAAATGCGTTTTAGGTGAATGGAGACGAAGTGCCTCTAAAATATTTTTTGTTGTTAAAACATTTTTTTCAAAATCTTCACTTGGTTTCTCAAATGACATTGCTACAGATGAGGCTCCTGCACAATGAACAACAACTTCCGGGTGGAATTTTTTAATAAAATTTTCAATTTCTTGATAATCTAATAATTCAATTCTCTTTTCATATATTTCATGTTGATTTTGTAATTGCTTATAAAGCTCTCCACCAATATACCCTTCTCGACCTGTGATTAGCATTTTCAATTTTCCTATTTCACCACACTTAATTTATAGAAGTTCCATCGATTTTGTTTTTAGATTATAAACTTCTAAACTTTTAATTTCTTTCACTCTATCGTACCCTGATAAATAATTCAAATTACTATTTAAATCTCTAGATTCTCTGATTTTTGAGTATACATTATACTTTTCTATCTCTTGGGGTCTTGAAGTATTGATTACACCTGCTCTAACAAAAGGGTGTTTGTTCCAACTTGGCTTGCTCCTACAAAGAGATGTCCTTTTTTCTTAGCTGAGGGAACCATTACCTTCAAATTTGCACCATAATATAAATTTGAATATTGTGAATGTGTGCAATAAAAACCTTCTCTATATCAAATAGTTATATCCTGTGACCTCGTGTTCCTCAAATAATTGATTGATATTCTCTTTTGTAATAAAGCTATTTACTGCTTTTAAATTATATTTATAATAAATTTCATCATTTTTTATTGTATTGATATGCTCTAGACCCATATCAATAATTAGAGCATCCCAATTATTGTTCATTAAGAAAAATCTTATAAGTTGATTCCCTTTAATCCTCTACTCTAAATTCAATGAAAATTTTATTAGAAATTTCAATTTTATAAATACGGAATGATTCCATCCTCGCCCCATCGAGGTTGCACTTTAAATTTAAATTCATGTAAATATTTGTAATAATCTTTCAGATTATCATTTTCGATTAAAAGTTTAGCACTTAAATACTCTATAACGTAATCATTGAATTTATCTATTTTTATTTATATTTAAGTGATTATTCAGGTAAGTATAGACTTTTGTATTGGTAACTTCAACTAATCCCATTCTTTCTAATTGTTCTTTAATGATTTTTGAATATATTCCAGAAATAATAACTATCCCCTTTATCCTCTTCTTTTAATTTAGTAGAACCATATATCATTTCCCCTAAAAACAATTTCCCTACTTTTTCGTGATTGTTATCCAAGAAATAATTATAGTTATCACTATTTTCTACTAAAATTTTTGCTAAGTTTACCGTACCAAATATTATTTTTTCAAGAAAGTCTGTCCTTTTTCTTATAATTATATACTTCTGCCTTTACCAACTAAAACAGGGTCTATACCTTTATATATATCTTTTTGATATAAATGGTTTTTATATTCTTCTCTACTTGGAAATTTTGTTGTTTCTCTAATTTCTAAGATTTTATTGATTTTTTCAATACTATCTGTTCTTTCCCATGTTGAATTTTGTGGGTTATACATCTTGATAATTTTAGCCGGATTACCTACGACAATACTAAATGGCGGAATATCTTTTTTGACCACTGTATTAGCACCAATGACACTTCCTCTTCCAATACGTATCCCCCCTGTAACAACTACATTTATCCCTATCCATACGTTTTCTTCAATTATTAACTCACCTAAGTTTTTAGTTGTTTGATACATAATAGGTATATTAATATTTTCATATGTATGATCTGCATTAGATATATACACATTAGGTGCGAGTAAACAAAAATCCCCTATTTCTAAATAACTAGCTCCATTTATTAATGCATTTTTACCAATTAAGCACTTTTCTCCTATCTTAATTTGACATTTGTTATCTCTAACACTATCATTAATCCATGTATTATCTGCTATTATGGTTCCTTTACCTATACTTATATCCTTCATTCCTATTAATTGAACGCCGTTACCAAACTTAACATCTTGATAAATAATACTTAAGTATTCAGGAAATATCTCAATAAATCTCTCATATTCGATAAATTCCAATTCATAATTAAATCCTGCAGCTATTAATTGTTTGCTAATTTCCTCAAAATAAGTACTGGCTATAACAATAAAGATATTATCTTTATTTTCATTTAACAATTTGTCGAATGAATACACACGTTTCCCTCTAAATTCAGTGTCAAAATTATAGTTATCTACATAATAAATAATATCTTTAATAACGCTCGTAACATACGCACTATATTGTCCTGTACCAAAAACAACGATATTTCTATGCACTTATAGCACCCCTTGTTCTAATTTATTTTTTAAGAACAGCCACTCTAGGCTCTCCGAATTTTCAATAGCATTCAATAAAATTTCTACATTCTCACTTCTTATTACTTCTTTAAAGTTATCCAGTAAATAAGCGAAGTTACTAGGTTGAGGCGTAAATTGTGTTTCTAAAAAGCCTAAAACTTGTGAAAAATAATAATACTCTAACGCTTCATTTTTATCTTGAACGTCCATTTTACATTCTTGTGAAAAATACAAAATCTTGTTCAGATACTCTCGTTTATCTAAAGTCGATTCTACAAAATTACTGTTTTTATAATAAACATCTGTGCACAGAATTGACTTTTTACCAAGAATTCCAGCTTCAATCCCTAAAGTAGATGTATATGGTAAAACTAAATCTGTCTTCTCTAATATGCTATATGTATTTATTTTTTTATCATGTTTAAATATCAATACTCTTCCATTAGAGATAAACTTAGCAAAATTAAATTCTATTTCTTTTATCAAATTTGTATTATTGTAAAATTGATCAGATGAAGGGTGATCCCTTATGATAATTTGATAACTTGTATTATGCAATAAGAAATATATAGTTTCAAATAACCATTCTTTTATATTAAGAAATCCACAATTTATTCCAACTGCTGCTGCATCATTAAAAAGATTTAACGGAAACAATACGTTTCTTTTATCAATTTCCATATGATATACATTTTCTTTTTGATAACCGAAAACGTCATTTCCTTTCCGTCTTAATTTAAGCAGCTCTTCTGCTTGCTCAATGATTTTCTTCGAAAAAATCTCTGAATTTGGATATTTTTTTAATTTTATGTAAGCCTCTTCGACACCCTTTTTATGAGAAGCAATACTATTGATTCCCAATAATAGGCAACTATCTCCTGAATCATAAGTAATATATTCTGTATCAAAAGATTCACAGATGTCACTAATAATTTTTGTATTTTTATATACACCACCTGGCACAATCACCTTATCAAAGGGTGTTTTTGCAAATAATTCAGAATAAGCACTGTAACTTTTTTGAAGATAACCTGCAGCATATTGATATTCTGAATTAGAGTATTGTCTATTTATCAATTGTTCATTAAAATTTATATATTTACTTATGTCATGCTCACTTATATTAAATTTGGTAAAATTACTTAATAACATTTTTTTATAAGGCTCTTCAATTTTATTATAAACCTCGTAAAGAACTTCATTTTGATATCTATCTCCAAAAAACATAAAATCATCAAAAATAAATACTATTTTATGTTTTTTTTCGTTTAATAATTGTCCTAATATTAGACTATAAAAAGGTACATCTGTATTCAACCATGCTGTAATAACAATTCCAATTACTTGTCCTTCGTTATTTAACTTCGTTTCACTTCTGCTTTGTGATGTTTGTAAAATTAGGTTGACTACTTTTTTAGCATTATCTTCAAATTTCTTTAACAATATTGAAACCCCTTCTCCAATTATTACCCTTCAATCATAAACTACCGATTTTTCTTCATTAATAGTTGCTCACAAATGAGGAAATCTACTTCATTATCAATATCCAAAGACCTTTCAATTGGCATAATATATAATTTGGTTTTTTTTCCGATAAAGGATTTCTCCTTTAAAAGTTGACTTACTTTATTTACATAAACTGCACCATTTAATGTATAAGTTTTAGGTAAATCTTGCCTCGTTGAAATTTTACTTTCTGCTTCAAATAAAGGTTGAAGAAACTCTTCTTCATTCATCTTGTACATCCAATATGGGGAACTATGAGACTCTGCTACTGTTACTCCTGAATCACTATTTGTATTTAGTACCATTTCTATACAACCATCAATATCAGCTATATTACGTAAAGGAGATGTTGGTTGGAGCAACACCACAAAATCAAATGAATCTGCTCCAAGTGTATTAATTGCATGTAATACAGGAGCAATGCCAGGAGTATCATCTTGTGCCAACTCCAAAGGTCGTATAAATGGTGTTTCACACCCATACGTTTTGGCAATTTTAATTATTTCATCATTCTCAGAACTTAAAATTAATCTATCAATATAATTTGATTTTTTCGCTTCTTCAATAGTCCATGCAAGTAAAGGCTTCCCAGCTATTTCTCTAATATTTTTTCTTGGAACTCCCTTTGAGCCACCACGAGCTGGAATAATCGCTAAAATTTTCGGCTTCATTCATAATACTCCTTGAACTCATTATTTGCACGATTAAAATCGTCAACTCTTCCAATATCCAACCAATGCTCATGGATGGGAAATACAGATGTTTTTTCCCCTCTTTTAATCAATTCTTCGAAAAGAGCTGGCATATCATAAAATTGATTATTAGGAATATAATCAAACACTTCTGGATTTAACACGTATATCCCTGCATTAATAAAACATCGTTTAACTGGTTTTTCCTTAATATCAACTAAATCCGTACCCACAGTTTCAATTACCCCATAAGGTATTTGATACTCGTACTCTATTACACACATCGTTGCCATAGTATTATGCTCTATATGAAATTGCATAAGCTGCTCAAAGTTAATTTGTGTTAGCAAATCGCCATTCATTACAAAAAACGGACTACTCGGTCTTTTTTTTAATAAAGAAAGAGCACCTGCTGTTCCCATTCGTATATTTTCTTCAATATATTCAATGGTTACATCAAAAGCTTCTCCTCTTCGAAAATACTCTTGAATAATTTCCTTTTTATAGTTGACCGAAAAAATAAAATTCGTATAACCATACTGTTTAAAGCTCTCAACAATAGTTTCTAAAATTGGCTTATTACCAATTTTCAACATAGGCTTCGGTATATCATTTGTTAAAGGACGAAGCCTAGTTCCTAATCCACCTAACATTAAAATAACCGTATTTTCATTTCTACACGTATCAAACTTATCCATAAATATAATGTCAATAATTTTATTATTTTCATCAACTACTGGAAGTTGTCTTAGTTGCTTAGAGCGCATGAGCTGTTTATACTCATGAATTTCTCTACCGTATACAGAGGTTGTGGGATTCTTATTCATAATAGATGTAATAGAAATTCCAAGTTCTTGTCCCTGTAATATCCCCCGGCGAATATCCCCATCTGTCACTGTACCCAGTAGGTATTCCTTTTCATCAATTACCACAGCAAACTGTAGTGTAGATTTATCAATCGCCCTCATCGCTTCTAATATTGTGAAATTCTCCTTTATAACTGCATCTTTCCAATTACTCAATAACCTCACCCACTCTAAAAATACTGTATTCATTAAGCTAGTTTCTCAATAAATCACAATTTTTCAGCTTTTACTATAAACATTTCTGAAAAATTATCACCATCTTCTAATGTCATTGTTTCAATTATAATATTCTCATAGCCAACTTCTTTAAGGATTTTTTCTAATTCACCCTTTGTATAAAAGTGATGTGTCCACCCTCCAGCAAAAGGACCTTTACTAATATTTTTAAAAGTATTAGATTCTATTTGTTCTCCTAAATTGTATCCTGTTGTATTAATAGAAAAGCTAGTCGATAATAATTTACCTTTTGATTTTAGAACTCGATATATTTCACTATACATTTTATAAATGTTCTCCAAAGTGTTTGCACAAATTGTTCCACTATCTATAACACAATCAAAAAACGAATCTTCATAACTTAAATCTGCTCCATCCATAATATCAATTTGAACATTAGTATTTTTTATATAAAACTCCTTTAATTTATTTATCGTTTTTTCAACTGCACTTTTTGAGCCATCAAATGCCCAAACTGAAAAGTTTTCTTTACACAAGTACCAAGTATGTGCTCCTGCACCACAGCCATAATCAAGAATTCTAATATCTTTTCTATTTTCATGTTGATAATAATTACGTGCTATAAACTTAATAACATTCTCGGTAGGATACTTCCCCCATGCATTACTTGAGTGAATTTCTTCCCATTTTTCATCAAAAGATTTCATACTAAATCCCCCTATTTTCTCACAATATAAATCCACTCTCTTACACTATCTTTTAAATTATTATAGGTTCGAGTATACATCTCATTTTCTAAGACTTCAAAATCCTCCAATAAATCCTCCATATCTTCCTGACTAGCAAATCGACATAACCCCTTACCTTCCATAGGTCCTTCATTTACTAACCATGAGTTATATCCTATGTTTTCTCCTGTTTTGTCTCCCCAACTCCCTTCTGCAAAATGCTTTGTAATTACAGTACCTCCTGTTTTTAACACTCTAAATATTTCCTTAAAAATTCTTTTTGCATCCTCATGGTTATTAGCAGAAACAGCCTCAATGTCTATGACTGCATCGAAAAAATCATCTTGGTAAGGAAGAGTGAGCATGTCACCTACTATGATTTCTCCTTTCCAATCATTCACTTCATTATCCAATCTATTCCTAGTCTTTAATACTCCTGTTGGAGAACCATCAATGGCATAAATTGCAAAACCCTCTCTTGCTATATACCAGACATTAGCTCCTTGCCCACACCCTACTTCTAATATTTTTATTTCTTGCCTATTTGGAGAGTTATAAAAATTTTTTGCTATAAATCGAATTAATTCTTCTGGTGGATACTTTCCCCATTCTCTCTCTAGAAAAATTTTTTCCCATATATTGTCCCATGCCATAAATATACTCCCTATCTATAAAATAAGATTCTATTGCTATTACTTATCTTTTCGTTTTTATATAAATTATTTTTCAGCTCTTCATATACAGAAAAATTATGAACCTTCTTCCCGATATAATAGTCTTTTTCAAAATTTGAGAATCCTTTTTTATACATAAATAAAGTATCTTCTATATTATCTGACATTCCTCCTCCTAAATATAAAGAATATATACCTGCCTTTTGTGCTTGATTAGCAAAATAATCAATGATTATACTTGTAGCACCACATTCCTTCCCTTCCTCGGTCGAGGCGGAAAGATGATATTCAACAATATTTGAATCCATGAAAAAAATACATGCTGCAATAACTTTTCCTTCTAAATTTATCGCACTAATCAAATTACAATTTTCATGAGAAAATAACTTATCAAAATAATATTCTGTAAAAAAATATTCTTGACTAGTATTTTTAGCCTTCATCAAATTCACATATATTTGTT
>NZ_PYWN01000082.1 GCF_003049505.1 Metasolibacillus meyeri | reverse complement strand
ACCAATCAGTGGGGGATGAGGAAAACCCCCACTGATTGAAGGTTCACTTTATTTAAATTGACTTAAACGGCTCTCCAACTACTGTAACAGCCTTATATTCGCACTAATTGCAATGCCTTTTTAACCTCTTGCGCATCTTTTGTTAATACGTTTTTCACATTCGCTCCGAACCATTCTAATGATGCATCTATCTTCTCCATTGAACGTGCCGCTGCTAAAAATTCATCGTAATCGACCGCACCTTCAAACAACGGAACCATCCCTTCTCTGGACCCTGATGCAGCATAGACATTGTTTGGAGAAAACACATCAAGCTGTGCACGTGAAGCGATATTTTTAAAATGAAAATGTGAGATATATGGATGAAGTTGCTTCATGGCGAAAATAGGGTTTATCCCTGACTCCCATATATGCAAAACATCAAAATTCACTCTTAAACTTGGGTGGTTTGTTTCTTCAAGTAACTGCATCGTTGAAGGTAGATTATCTGTCAATGTATTTGGATGTGTTTCAACAAGTAAATCTTGCCCTTTCGACTCAAAATAATCACAGAGTATTCTAAGTCTGGCAATGAGCTCTTTCCTTTCCTCCTCACTCGTGTCTGCACTACCTTTTTTACCTACGAATGTACGAATCTTCTTCGTTCCCCAGTGCGTTGCAAGCGAAGATAATTTCTCTGTCTCAGCCATCATCTCAGCAATGGGTGCCTCTAGTGGTAAGTAATCACTAAGCATGCTCGTTTCCAAACCGTAAGAGCGTAACCAATCTGCTCCGTACTGCGGTTCATCTGCTAAATTCTTTGCATGAACACCCCATAGCTCAATTCCTTGAAAGCCTTGAGCCTTTGCAAAGTGAGCTAATTGATCAATCGAGTAGAGATGGTGTCGAAACGAGATTGTACAGATAGATAGTTTCATGACATGACCTCTTTCCTCTGCTGTAATAGTAACCATGCTTGAAAACATTCTTGCAGCCCTTGCTTAATTTTAAATTCAAGAAGATTTTGCTGCTCTAACTTTGCAAAAATATCTTCAGCCACTGATAAGTCTTGTGTCATTGCAAGTTTCATTGCTCGATACTGAATCGTTGTATAACCATTTACTAGGCGCTCAATTTCATTACACCATGTTTCAAAGCCTTCCTCATCATGGCCAAGCGCTTCCCAAAAGAATGCAAAGGCATGTTCATATGCATATTTTCTAATCGCTAAAACTGGCAGTTGCTTTAATGCAATCGGGAGCTTTACTATATTTTCTTTTCCTTCAAGATACATTTTAATAATGTCAGTAACTGCTTCTGTCATCGGATTATGATGAAGCTTTAGACACGTATTAAAATACGCTTCAACCGTTTCTGTAGTCGGCGCAATAACTTCCTTGGAATCAAAGTAATAACCACCTTCAACAGATGGCTCTTGGATTGCAGCTATAATTCGATCCTTTGGCAAACTTCCCTCCCAGCGAAAATCAGGGTCATACATAAACCACTCTGCTTCATTTTCTGTCGTTTCTAGCATTACATAATGCGGAAACGGACGTTGATGAAATTTATTCTCTCGCTCTGGCAGCATCGATAAATCCAACATGACCATCACATGCTGGTGCGACGTTTTATTTTCTAATAACGTTAGCAATTTATTTACATTTTCCTCTTTCGATTGCTCTTCGTCATACCATTTATAAAGCTTAATTCCATAGAGCATTTCATACCATGTTTGAAAGAAATGATGGTCAATGCGGTCTGAATGATATGTTAACACCCCATTATCAAGCACATCAAAATCTGCATCCCATACGCCAAAATAGTAGGGTCTATGATCGACATCTTTTGTTTTCTTAATCACTTCACAAACACAGCTTACAAAACAGTGAACTTTTATCATGTGTTCCCTCCAACTATTTTACTTCTTGCTGTTTTTCTAAAAAGCTTGCTAATGTTCCTACCGTTTTAAAATCTTTAGGAACGAGAATTTCATCTGGAATAGAAATGCCCAAATCCAATTCTATATGGAGAATCAATTGAAGGACCATCACAGAATCCATATACAAATCCTCATTTAATCGAGCATCCTCATGAAAAGAAGATAATGTCTGCAACTCTAATGAGTTTTTCATAATATCATAGATGCCTTCAATCAATTGTTGTCTTGTCATACTAGTACGCCCCCAAGTTGTTTTCTACTGATTTTCCCATTTGGCAGCTTTTCAATTTCATGAACAAATATAAACTCCATCGGAATTTGATGTGGCGCAAGAAATCTCTGACACCATTCTCTAAGCTCCATCTCATCAATTGGTTCAATCGCTACATATTGTACACATACTCGCTCGCCTGATAGATTGTTTTGTTTCTTATATACAACAGCTTCAATGATTTTTGGGTAATCCATTAAGACATTTTCAACTTCTTGCGGATAAACATTCAAGCCTGCTACATTAATCGTGTCATCCATTCTTGCAAGGAAAGAAAGGACGTTATTTTCTATATAGCCAAGATCCTTTGTATAAATCGTTTGTGTGGACGATTCAATAATAATTTCACCTGGTGTTTGTTTGCTTCCTGCTGTCACCTTCAAATGAGGCAGAGGATAACCCATTTCTTTCGAATCCTCTACATTAGGATGAATCGCAACACACCCAGACTCAGAGCACCCATACTGCTGTAATACTTGGTGAGATTTCTCTCTTAACGATGTCAGCCAATTTTGCGGCATCACCGTTCCTGATGTCATCACACGATCGAATTGTTGATTAGCAGGTAATAATCGACTTAATGTATAAAGTAATGCTGGTGCTGCATAGAGTATATGCTTAGGGTGTTCTTTCAATTTTTTCAATATATATTTAGGGTTACTATTCGTAATAATAACGGGCATTGCTCCTCGTCTTATACAAGCTAACACACCACAAATAAATCCATAAGAATGCGTAACTGGACAAGCGACAATAGAATTTGTCAAAGAATTAACAGGCAATATTTTCACATAGCTTTCAATTTCCTCTTCCACTGAACTCCATGTGCGTTCAATACATTTCGGCGCACCTGTTGTACCTGAGCTCATTTGAACTAATACACCCTCTTGATTATTGGGATGATCTGATAGTTCAATGAAAGAATAAATTGATCGGAATAATAAAAGATGACTACCCGCTGAAGAAGCGAACCGTATAGCCCCTTCCTTCGGTGTTGCTACATGGATGGGGACGACTGATCCACCTTTTTGACGAATATATAAACAAAGTGTTATATATTGGAAAACATCATCTGTACAAATAGCTAATCTACGGTTATTACACTCTCTTAGATGTGGTAAGCTTTCATATATTTCATATTGCTTCTCGATATCTTCTACCGTATAAAATTGATCATTAACATAAAACATCGTCGTTCCTCCTTTTATCCACTTGTGCCAACGTATTACTCACGATATGTCGAAAATTACCTTCCTCTTGATTTTGAACTTTCTTTGCTAACAAAGATTCAACATAAATATGTTCACGTGTATGTTGAAGTTGTTCATTTCTTGCGTATAATGATGGGAACCGTTCAAAGTGCTTGTGTATTCCATTTCTCACTTGACGCCAAAAGCTCACTTCTTCAAATCCATACTGCTCCTCTAATAAATGAGATAATTCACTTAAATGAAATACAAACAATGTATCCATCATTAACTCTCGTAAAGCCTCTACAGAAGACATCCAATAATAATGATCCGTAGGTGCATCTTTAAAACGTGTGTGTATTTTTGCAAAGTCTGGAACGATATCTTTGTCTACAATAAATGCTTCACTATATTCAATGCTGTCATGGAAGTCCCTTAACACCACTCGAGTTGGCCAGCCATCTTGATGTAGTAAAATCATATTCTGCGCATGCGCCTCAACTGCAATACCATGCGCAACAAGCAAGTGCCACACAGGAATAACGCTCACTTCAATCAAGCGTTCTAGCCACTCCTCTGTTCCATATTGGAGCAACCAATCTGCTATAAATGGACGTCCATCTTTCTCTAGCATCATAAGCACGGTAAACGGTACCGCTTCCTCTCCATCCTTCATATAGAGGCGCACGCTTTCTCGCCATATCGAGCCAAGCTGTCCTTCTAGTTGTCCGCTATGCTTTTTTGTATCTGGCTCAAAAATAACGCCTGCATACTCTCCTAACACAACAAGAGATGCTTCATTTTGTAAATAGTCATCTAATTGAATCACCTGTTTAAGCCATGCCGAGATATGCGGAGCGGCACAAACAGCATGAGCATGCAGCTTTCGTAATGACGAGGTATTCACCATATTCATTGAGCATTTTAAATGTGCCTTTTCGGAATTTGAACAATTCCATAATGTTCGCACCGATTGAGTCGCCCGATAGTAATCACCTTTCACATCCAGAGGAATTAAATCTTTTTGTTCAATTAATTCAGCCAATTCATGTTGCATGTTATGCCATTGCCAAGGATGAATTGGTAAAAATGTATATTCTTCATATGTTGCATCGAATGTCGAAAGCTTTGTAAGAAGTTCATCCCACATTAAATGCCCCAGCTCTTTTTTCCAAAAGCTCTCCTCCTCTTCAAGGACAGCAATTTGTGTATAGCATCTTCTCACCGCTACCCATTGCAGGAAAAATTGCTGCTTTGCCTCAGGGCCATAATTTTTATGGTCATCAATTGTAAATCCTGTTCTTGATTTAAAGCAAGGATGATACGGATGTCCTTCAATGATTTCTGACTCCAATTCCTCATAGCTCGAATTTCTTCTCGACATTGGCATTTGAAGATGACGCTCATTCCATTCACAAAGCTTGCTCGTTAAATGAAGCTCTTTTAGTAATCGAGCTTTGTCTTTAGGAGTCGAAAGTAACTCGGCTACTAGGTGCTCAAGTGTTGCTTCTAGTAATGTTTGATCTTCTCCTACTAGAAAAATATGATTTTCCTTTATTCGGATACGATCAAATGCCATTTTTCTCCCTTCACAACGATAAGTACAATTCTGTCCAATAAGCGTAAAGAGTGAAGTCCATTGATCGAGACGAGTTTCTTCATATTTAACTAGACCTTCAAAAATCATCGCTTCTACAAGCTGTCGCCTTACTCGTAGCTCTCCTTGTTTAGAAGCTGAAGACTGTAGCTGCTGCATATTCTTCCTCCTCATATTGCAAAACAAACGGATTTGGAATTTTCGTGTATACCGCCTGTTCGAGTTCGGCTTCTAGTTCGTCTACATCATGAAACCTTGTTAATAAATTCGCTTTGAATGCGAGCTTTTCTTGTTTGAGAATAGTATGAATAAATGCCTTCCCAAATCCCGTAAATTCCTTTTCTAATATTTGCAGTTGCTCGATAGACCATTGCAAAAGAACTTTTTCATCAATCAGCTGATCTTCTCCAAATCGGGCAATAACGGGAAACAATTGATTCATAAACAAATAGTAAGTAAATCTATCATGAATTAGGGCATCTTCGTAAAATAGCTCTTCTGTTTCATGTAAAGAAGGCTCTATTGAAAGAAGCTCCTCTTTATATGCTTTTGACAAGTAATATCCTTGGTTGTCACGATAATAATAAGTCGTTGGATAACCTGAAGAGACGTTTAATACACTATTTTGTTGATGCGCCTCAAGAGCAATTCCATATTCATCGTATAATCGCAATGATGGCTCAATAGCACATTCCCAATAAGCTTTAAACCAATCTAAACTTACGCTTTCTAATGTGCGAGCTTTTAATTCAGCAATTTCTGCGATAATCTGAGATAACCTCGATTTTTCTGCTGGCAGAGGGTCTTGAACAAGAGCCGCAAGCATACAGATTCCTTCATCATGTCCTTCAGAAAATACGTTGGAGCGGAAAATAACTTCAAATCCTGATTCTGTCTGATTCGGAAACTCTACAGTCATATAGGCTGGGTCATCAATCATCCGAAAAGATGGATTGTTCTGCAGGAAATCAATCTTAGTCATTAACTGAGCCATAACAATGCCAGCTTTTAATTCATGCGTTCGATTTACTCTCAATGAATTCGTTATTTTTACAGGGATTGAAAATTTATACATCATCTCTTCATTTGAGCTATATACCGTTCTAATCGAAGAAGTCGCTGTATAAAATGCCCCAAGTGCTCCTTCGTATTTGATTAATCCTTCAGCCATTGCTTTTCTTACATACGGTTGCTGTAAAAGCCATTGTGCTTGGAGCGGGTGCATCGGAAGAAGACATTCCTTCTCTGACATTACAAAATCAGGTTGTGATTTTGTGATAGAGTGGAAAATAAGTTCACGCGCACTTTTTTCTAAAACAGAGGATTCTGTAACAATTTTACGGTCGATACGAAAATAGTGAAGTTGGAAAGACCCTTGTAGCTCTGGAGCAAAATTCGTTTGTTGCCAATTTGCCATCCCTTGCCTACTTTTAGGCGTTGGATGAAGCCAATGCCCAAATAACAGAGACTGCTCCGCTTCAATGAACGTAGCAGGAGCCTCATTTTGTTTGTTATCTTTCAAGTTCTTTTCAATATAATTTGTCATCGTTTGATAACTCTCAATTATACGAAGCAGGAGCTCATCAAAATGCGAATAAAGCCCACTACATCCATTCATCTTAGCCATTAAATGAAGCTCTTGAATGAGCGTGATGAGGACTGTTAATTTATCTTCAATAAGCCATTGTTTTTGTTGTGTACAATATTTCAACGAGACACCAAATTTATGTCTACCAACAAGCGATTTATATGCCACACCGAACACAAAACGAGTATTTTGGAGTGGCAACTCAAGCTCTAAAATATGTGCCTCTGTCAGCGTGGTGGATAGTCGCTGTTCCTTTATCCACTCCTCTTTTTTGACCCAATATCCACTACTTACTTCTCGTATATAACAATTCATAAATGCCTGAAACGTTGCATTTTCTGCAATCTGTTTAGCAATCTGTTGCATGTAATTAACCGCCCTTTCATATGAGTCTTACATTATCAATTTGATAATGATTATCATTCTCTGATAAAAAATTAATCTTTCTAAATTAGAAAGATTCATTAATAAGAAGTAAATATATTGCCGACAAATAATACTCCTTCCTGTTTAATCGAAAGAAATTCAAAAATTATAGGGGACTAGTAGATGAACAGCTACGTACTTTTAATTTATAAATATATTGATAATGATTATCATTATCATCAACAATTACATATTACATTAATTGGGTAAGTTGGTCAACTGCCAGAGAAGAATTTATCTTAGACTGGAAGTTTGAAAGGGCAGGAAAAAGGAAAACTTTATCTTCGCAAATATGCTTGAAACAATAAAGATTTTGATTAGTCAGAGTATCACAATAACAGGAAAACAATTTTGTCGTGAATATATTCGATGTTACTGGGAAACAATTGAGATGAAATAAAGTTGAATACAAAATTTATAAAAACTATGGATGATTTCATGTAAAGAAACCATTTTAATCAAGCATGCCTGAATATGATTGCACCGAAATTTTAATTGAAACTCCTTTCTGGCTATTCATCCCTAAAACTTCTGTACCTGATACTACGCTTTCGCGCAAAAAACATCTGCTGCTGTCGCTACAGAAAACATGTACTAAATCAAGTGAACATGAATCATGGTAATTTTATATTTTAAACAGAATTATTTACAGGCAAAATCTCACTTACTTATCAATGAAATTCCACATAGCTAATAATATATCCGAGGTTTAATATTTGAAATTCTTCTCTTTTATTTTTATAATTAGAAGGTTGTGTGTTTTTAAACAGGAGGTTACATGTGCAATACGTTATTTCTATTTTAGGTATTTTTGTTGTATTATTTTTAGCTTGGCTGGCAAGCTTCAATCGAAAAAAGATAAAGTTTAAGCCCATTATTATGATGATTATCATTCAAATTCTTTTATCACTGTTACTGTTAAATACAGAATTTGGATCAATCATCATCAAAGGGATCGCTGCTATTTTTGGTACGCTGCTCGAATTTGCAAACGAAGGCGTTTCCTTCGTGTTCGGGGGCTTAGCAAACGAGGGGGATTCTCCATTCTTTTTAAATGTACTACTACCAATTGTCTTTATTTCTGCATTAATCGGTATTCTTCAGCATTTAAAAATTCTTCCATTCCTTATGAGAGGAATTGGCTGGTTGCTAAGTAAAGTAAACGGCATGGGGAAACTTGAATCATATAATGCAGTTGCATCACTAATGGTTGGACAATCCGAGGTTTTCATTACATTAAAAAAACAACTCGGCTTACTTTCAAATCAGCGATTGTATACGTTATGTGCTTCTGCAATGTCGACTGTATCGATGTCCATAGTTGGGGCTTATATGACAATGCTAGAACCCAAATATATTGTTACAGCTTTAGTTTTGAATTTATTTGGTGGTTTTATCATAGCTAGTGTTATTAATCCATACTCAATCGATCCAAGCGAGGATATTTTAGAAACTCAAGCGCATGAAAAGCAATCCTTTTTTGAAATGCTTGGTGAGTATATTCTTGATGGTTTTAAAGTTGCCATTATCGTTGGGGCTATGTTGATTGGATTTATTGCATTAATGGCTGGATTCAATCATGTATTTGAGCTATTGTTTAACCTTTCTTTCCAGACGATATTAGGTTATTTATTTGCTCCGATTGCCCTCATTATGGGAATTCCTTTCTCAGAAGCGGTTAGCGCCGGCGCCATTATGGCAACTAAGCTGCTGACGAATGAATTTGTGGCAATGTTAGATTTATCTGGAGGCAATTATCACTTCAGTGAACGAACAATGGGCATCCTTTCTGTATTCCTAGTTTCATTCGCTAACTTCTCCTCTATCGGCATTATCGTTGGGGCTGTCAAAGGGCTTAATGAAGAAAAGGGGAATGCCGTCGCACGCTTTGGCTTAAAGCTGTTATACGGCGCTACACTCGTGAGCATACTTTCTAGTATCATCGTTAGTCTCGTTTTATAAAACAAGCTTGTAAAAACCACTAAAAACGTTGTTGATTCGCGTTTTTAGTGGTTTTTATTGACGGATCACTTTATTTTATGCTTTTTTTAATTTGAAATACTGTCTTCTTGTCACTTTCCTTCTACCTAAAAACCCTAAACCAAATAGTAGGCTGCCACTAATGAAGAAAAGAAGCACACCATTTCGGACATTTACATGCCCATTATCTGCTTCAATGGATTTCCAACCATCCACAATATTCCATGTATCTAAATAAATAAATGGATTATACACACTGCTTGCCATCGTAATATAATGATTGCCTAAGGCATAACCAGCAATAACGATGATACATGTCACTACAATAGCGGCATAGTGGCTTTTCAGTAAATTACCGATGAAGCTAAACAAGCTATTCAAAAAGAAAATTTGAGCAACAATCAGTAGACCGCCTTTGACAAGTAGCGTTACCAAATTTTCGAAATAAAAATAAGCATCATCCGCAAATGAAACGAAATAGTGCTCCTCCAAACGCTCTGTTGCATAAGTTAAAATCGGATACTCCGCTTCGCCCAAGCCACCTATCCATATAGCTATGAGGAAAATAAGTCCGCCACTAATAAGGAGTAAACTGTAGGCAATCATCAGATTGTACGCCCATTTCGTTACATAAATA
>NZ_PYWN01000081.1 GCF_003049505.1 Metasolibacillus meyeri | reverse complement strand
TAGAGCATCTGACTTTTAATCAGAGGGTCGAAGGTTCGAGTCCTTCATGGCTCATCATTATTCAAAGGAGTCTCCTATTAGGGAGGCTCTTTTTGTTTTTATTCAGCATATTTTTTGTGCAGAGAGAAATGATAATGTTTTTGGAACAGAAGCAAAGTGTCAGGTACAGAATGCTCCCTCGATAAGATATTTCTACAAAGAGCGTACTTAAAAATCTGTATGCAACTACGTCTTGCTATAATTGATTAATTTGAACAAACACTTTTACTTATATCCTTTCATGTAAAATCTATCTTTTCTGGATGAATAAAAAATATGTTAAACTAATTTAGAGGTTTTCCGTTATTTTAGAGTATAGAGGTGAAATAGTCATCGTATCATCAAAAGATGTTGCAAAATTGGCAGGGGTATCACAGACGACGGTGTCGCGTGTTTTGAATACACCGGACTTGGTAAAAGCGACAACGGTCAATAAAGTATTGAAAGCGATTGAGCAATTAAATTATATCCCAAATGAGCAGGCGAGGTTGCTTGTGACAAGTCGGACAAATACAATTGCTTTGTTATCTGGTCCATTACATAATCCCTTTTTCTCTGATACAACAGCTGCTATTGTTAATTATGCCAACAGTAAAGGCTATAAAGTCGATGTGCAATTTGTTCAGGATGAGGAATTAGAACATGCCTATTCAAAGATTTTAGAAAGAAAAGTTGATGGGATTATTTTATCGTGCATTTTGTACGAAGATCCTTTTTTTGAAAGGTTAAAGAGGTTGGATATTCCTTTTATTACATTTAACCGTAAGCATCAGTCAAATGAAAACTTTGTTGAAATCGACAATGAACAGGCAGGTTATATTGCGGCACAAGCTTTACAAGCTGTGGGGCATCAACATATTGCCTATGTTGGAGGACACTTAACTGTTAGTACATATGCGAACCGCTTTAAAGGAGCGTTATGTGCTCTAGGAGAAGCGGTATCAGAGAAGTATATTTATCATTCTAATACAACACGTACGAGCATTAGTGAGGGAGTTGATCACTTATTACAGCAATCGACCTTACCAACAGCTATTATTGGTGCATCGGATTCGATTGCATTAAATGTTATTGATGAATTACTAAAGCACAATATTCGCATACCCGAAGATATAAGTGTTATGGGTATTGATAATGTTGAACTAGCAGCATATGAACAAATCCAATTGACGACAGTGGGACATGAAACAGAGAAAAATTTAGGGTTGATAGCAATTACGGAGCTTATTGAAATGATTGAAAATAAAAAAAATTCTTGCGTGCGTATCACAGAGTCTGTTAAACTTTTTAATAGAAAGACGGTAAAGCACTTAAAATAAAATACGTATTGATAAGTGCGTATTTTTTTATGATAAAATGGTTACGTATTCATAACTGAAAATTTAGAATAAAGAAGGGGTTCTTATTTTGGAAAAGAAAATGTATATCAATGATGAATGGGTCTCGACAGTAGAGTACGCTGAATTAAAATCGCCATATACACAAGAGGTTATTGCGAGAATACCGCAGGCCACAAAAGAGCATGTAGTAGCTGCTGTCAATGCCGCTGAGGGTGCACAACAAGCAATGGCGAGCCTAACAGCATTAGAGAGAGCAAATATCCTTTATTCAATTGCTGAGGCATTTGTAGAAAAGAGAATAGAAGCAGCCAAAATTATTTCCCAGGAAAGCTCGAAGCCATTAAAGTACGCATTAGGTGAAATTGATCGCACGATTGAAACGTATCGCTTTGCAGGTGATGAAGCAAAGCGTTTAGTTGGTGAAATGATACCGATGGATGCGGCCAAAACAGGGCAAAATCGTTTTGCTTATACGCTAGAGCAACCATTAGGCATCATTGCAGCTATTACGCCATTCAACTTCCCACAAAATTTAGTGGCACATAAAGTTGGTCCAGCCATTGCAGCTGGTAATACGATTGTTCTAAAGCCAGCTTCACAAACGCCATTATCAGCTCTGTTTTTAGCTGAAATTATTGAACAGACGACATTACCTAAAGGTGCATTTAATGTTGTGTTAGGAAGTGGAGGCGTTGTTGGCGATGCGCTTGTAGAAAATGAAAAGGTAAAAATGATAACGTTTACAGGAAGTCCAGCAGTCGGTATTCAAATTAGAGCAAAGGCAGGGCTTAAACGCGTAGCCCTTGAGCTAGGGTCAAATTCAGGTTTAATTGTAGATCGGGATGTCAACATTTCGTATGTTGTAAATAAATGTGTAACAGGTGCATTTTCTAATCAAGGACAAGTATGTATTTCATTGCAGCGTATTTATGTTGTAGAAGATATATTTGATGCATTTGTCGAAGAGATGGTAGAGAAAACTGAAAACTTAAATGTAGGTTCCCCATTAGAGGAAACAACGGATATTTCTGCGATGATCCATGAAAAAGAACAGCAACGGGCATTGTATTGGATTGAGGAAGCAATAGCAGAAGGAGCAAGTCTATTATACGGTGGTACAGTAAAAGATGGTGTATTGCTGCCGACGATTTTAGCAAATGTAAATCAACGCTCGAAAGTAAGCTGCGAGGAAGTATTTGCACCGATTGTTAGCATAAATAAAATTTCATCTGTAGAGGAGGGGATCGCAGCGATTAATGATTCAGATTATGGTCTACAGGCAGGTATTTTTACGAAAGATATAGGCACAGCATTCGCTGCCTCTAAGCAGCTTGAGGTTGGTGGTGTAGTCATTAATGACATTCCAACGTATCGCGTTGACCAAATGCCATATGGTGGTGTAAAGCAAAGTGGAACAGGTAAAGAGGGCGTAAAGTATGCCATTCATGAAATGACCGAAACGAAGCTTGTTATTTGGAATCAAGAAGGAGGGCTATAAATGGCTGAAAAAATCACATTTGCCCCTTTAAGTTATACAGGCTGGGGCTCTCTTAGTTATTTATCAGAAGAAGTCGGGCGTTTACAAGGGCAAAACATATTGCTGGTGACAGATCCTTTTTTACATGAAATGGGGTTAACACAAAAAATCATTGCTCCATTAGAAGAGCTTAATTTAACGATTAATGTCTATACAAAGGTCGTACCAGAGCCGCCATTAGCGGTTGCAGAGGAGCTTGTTGCTTATGCGCGTGAGCATCAAAGTGATATGGTCATTGGTTTAGGTGGAGGCAGTGCGCTTGATTTAGCTAAACTAGCAGGGGTTATTTCTGTACATGAAGGCGATGTGAAAGATTATTTAAATTTAAGTGCAACACGTAAACTTTTGCAAAAAGGGCTACCAACAATATTAATTCCGACAACATCAGGTACGGGCTCTGAGGTGACAAATATCGCTGTTGTATCGCTAGCAAGCACGAAAGATGTAGTGACACATGATTTTTTACTAGCAGATGTAGCAATTGTTGACCCAGAGTTGACAATGTCATTGCCACCGAAAGTGACGGCTGCAACAGGTGTAGATGCCTTAACACATGCTGTGGAGGCCTATATTTCCCGTAATGCCAGCCCTGTTTCTGATGCGTTAGCTTTACAGGCCATTCAGTTAATTAGTGACTCGCTACGCACTGCTGTAAAGGATGGACAAAATAAAGAGGCGCGCATTGCTATGAGCTATGGTAGCTATTTAGCAGGATTAGCCTTCTTCAACGCAGGGGTTGCGGGGGTACACGCGCTTGCTTATCCATTAGGTGGGCAGTTTCATATTGCACATGGTGATTCCAATGCAGTTCTCTTGCCATATGTAATGGGCTATATTCGTTCATCTTGTGAAAAGCGTATGAAGGATATTTATAATGCGATGGGCTTCAATAGTAGCTATTTATCGCAGGAGGAAGCATCACGTAAATGTGTCGAGGAATTACAGCGTCTTGTGGAAGATGTGGGTATTCCTTCGAGTTTGCAAGGCTTTGGTATTAATGAAGAAGCGCTTACGTGTTTAACGGAAGACGCAACAAAGCAAACAAGATTGCTAGCACGTAGTCCGATGGCATTAAAGAAAGAGGATATTTTCGCTATTTATAAGGCAGCATATGATGCTGTGACTTTCAAATAGATAGAAATTAATCAAACAGCAAAGGGGATAGAAAAATGTGTAATAACAAAAAGTTATATGTATTAGACACAGGAACGATGAAGATGGATAAAAATTATATGATTGCCATGCACAATCCAGCAACAATTGATAATCCAAATCCGCCAGCAGAGTTTGTAGAATTTCCGATTTACGCTGTATTAATTGACCATCCTGAGGGGAAAATCCTATTTGACACAGGCTGTAACCCAGATGGGATGGGAGAAGATGGGCGTTGGCCTGAAGGGATACAAAAAGCCTTCCCGACATTTGCGAGTGAAGAATGTTATTTGATTAATCGTTTAGAACAATTGAAAGTACGACCAGCAGATATTAAATATGTCATTGCCTCACATTTACATTTAGACCATGCAGGCTGTCTTGAATTATTTACGAATGCCGAAATTATTGTGCATGATGCAGAGCTATCGAATGTCATGAAGCAATTTGCGATGACGCGCAATATGGGTGCATATATTTGGGGTGACGTGATGGCATGGATTCAAAACGAGTTGCGTTGGCGCACAATTAAGCCACACGAAAAAGAAGTACCACTTGTAGAAGGAATTAAAATTATTAACTTTGGTCCAGGGCATGCCTATGGAATGTTAGGATTACATGTTGAATTACCTGGACACGGCAATGTTTTATTAGCCTCTGACGCAGTATATACGGCTGAAAGCTATGGTCCACCAGTGAAGCCACCAGGCATTATTTACGATTCTGTAGGCTATAATTCAACGGTGGAGCGCATTCGCAAATTTGCAAATGAAAATAATTCAGAAGTATGGTTCGGGCACGATTCAAACCAATTTAAAAACTTCAGAAAATCTACAGAGGGCTATTACGAATAGATTTTGCGACTTCAAAGAGCGTATCGAGTAATCATGATTACTTGAAAGCTCTTTTTTTATTCTATAATAGAGCAATTTGTGGGTAAAATTGGAATGTATATGTTGTATGGTTTTGGTTGAAATATATAGTTATTGATATAACAATGCATATAAACCTTTTATTAAGTTTTGAATCAAGATATTTTATAAATTTATTGAATAATTATGCATGAAAATGTCGAGTTGAGCCAACAGGCTATTTCGTTTTACAATAGAGGTATTAACAGAAGGGAGTTTTAACAGAATATGAACAAATCAGTTGCTATTATTGGGGTTCCATCAGATTATGGACAAACACGTCGCGGCGTGGATATGGGGCCAAGTGCAATTCGTTACGCAGGTGTTATAGAGCGTTTAGAGGCTTTAGGATATACAGTGAAGGATGAAGGCGATATTCGCGTAGAAAAAACGCCTGTTAAGAAAGAGCAAAATGAAAAATTATTGAATTTAGATGAAGTAGTAGAAGTATGCTCCAAGCTAGCGCAAAAGGTGGAAGACGCAGTAAATGAAGAGTATATTCCACTTGTGCTTGGTGGCGATCATAGTATTGCAATCGGCACGTTAGCAGGACTTAAGAAATATAAAAACTTAGGTGTTATTTGGTTTGATGCACATGCAGATATTAATACACCAGAATCGACACCATCTGGCAATATTCATGGTATGCCGTTAGCAGTAAGCTTAGGGCTTGGTCATGAACGTTTAACTTCGATTCACCATGATGGACCAAAAGTAAAAGCAGAAAATATTATTATTATCGGTGCACGCTCAGTAGATGAAGGTGAACGTGAGCTAATTAAAGAAAAAAATATTAAAGTTTACACGATGCATGAAGTTGATCGTCTTGGCATGACAGCAGTCATGGAAGATGCCCTTCGCTATTTACAAGAGCGCGGTGTTGATGGTGTTCATTTATCGTTAGATTTAGATGGATTAGATCCACTTTATACACCAGGTGTGGGAACGCCTGTTGCGGGAGGTATTACGTATCGTGAAAGCCACCTTGCGATGGAAATGCTACAAGAGGCGAATGTTCTTACTTCTGTAGAGTTTGTTGAAGTAAATCCAATATTAGACGAAAAAAATAAAACAGCCAATGTAGCTGTTGCATTGATTGGTTCTTTATTTGGCGAAACGCTGGTATAACAGCGAGGGTAGCGGACTTTTAGCGACTATTAATATAGAGTTTGAGGGTGTTGGAAAAGATTTTGTCTTTCCCGACACCCTTTTACACATTTTACTACAATTTCCCGTTTGAATTTTGGTATAATAAAGAGAAAAAACTGAAACCTTTCTTAAGGTTGTACGTATATGATAATAACAGCTGAGAAGGTAGAGAGGATTGGCACGATGGATGCGTTAGTGAATAAGAGAATAAAGCAAGTGCTTAAAGGTGATCAAAACGCCTACGCCGATATTGTGAACCTCTATCAGCACAAGCTGTATCAAATTTGTTATCGGATGCTTGGTAACAAGCAAGAGGCAGAGGATATTGCACAAGAAGCATTTGTACGTGCATATATAAATTTGCACTCATACGATCAAAAAAGGAAATTTTCAACGTGGATATACCGTATAGCCACGAATCTTTGCATTGACCGCATTCGTAAAAAGAAGCCAGATTATTATTTAGATGCGGAAGTTGCGGGAACAGATGGTTTGGATATGTATTCACAAATTGCAGCAGATGAACAGCTGCCAGAAGAAGCTGTTGAACAGATGGAGCTACAGGACCGCATTCAATACGAGATTAGCCGATTGCCAGACAAATATCGCTCTGTCATTGTACTGAAATACATTGAAGAGTTATCGCTACAAGAAATTAGTGACATTCTTGATATGCCACTTGGCACAGTAAAGACACGTATTCATCGTGGTCGGGAAGCACTTCGCAAGCAGTTAAACAATTTGTAGGAGGAGAATTCGCATGAGAACGTGTCCTGAACATTATATTGACTATATGCATGATTATTTAGATGGCGATATTACACGTGAGCATGAACAAGAGCTAAAAAAGCATATGCAAAGCTGCGTAAGCTGTCAACAGCATATGCATGAGCTAAGCGATACAGTAGCATTTGTCAAAAGCGCGACACATATTACAGCGCCTCCACAATTTGAGGCGAATGTAATGCGCCGTTTACCGAAGCGTAAAAATGCGATTGGTATTCAGAAATGGCTACGCAGACATCCAATTATCGTGGCGGCTGCGGTATTCTTCCTATTGATGGGAGCAACCTTAATGGCAAGCTATCCGAATGACGACCAGTTTTCTGTTACGACACAAGCAAACTTAGTCGTTGATGGGCAAACGGTTATTGTGCCAAAGGGTGAGATTGTTAAAGGGGATGTTGTCGTAAAAAATGGCAACCTAATCATTGAAGGGGAAGTAGATGGCAATGTCACAGTAATTAACGGCAGTTATATGGCTTCTACTGCTGTTGTATCAGGGCAAGTCGAAGAGATAAATGAAGCATTCGATTGGCTTTGGTATAGAATGAAGAAAATGGCGAACGACGTCATCGCATTGTTTGAATAATTCGTGCAACTTTTTTGGAGATTGGACGTTTGATAGAGGGTGTAGACGAAATGAAAGAAACATTTCGCCTACACTCATTTTTTATGGCAATTGCGCCTTAGAGAAAGCGTTAATAAGTAGAAGTGTGCTATACTATTTTTGTATGCAACAGTTAGAAAAGTGGGGGATGCCACGTGCAGTTAATAATGAATCAATTTACGGATTTTACGCCTGTCAATTATATATTTGGTTTTATCGATGTACTTGTTGTGTGGTATGTCATCTACAAGCTGTTAGGTCTTATTCAAGGAACGAAGGCCGTGCAGCTATTAAAAGGGATATTTGTTATTGTCATCGCTAAAATTGCAACCTCTCTTTTTGGTTTAAGTACCCTTGATTATTTGTTAAAGCAAGTGATTGAGTGGGGTTTTCTAGCGATTATCATTATTTTCCAACCAGAAATACGCCGTGCTCTTGAACAGCTAGGAAGAGGGAAGCTATTCCAGCGTTCAGCGAATCAGCAAGATGAGGAGCAAACACGCCTAATTGAAGCGATGAAAAAATCGGTGAGCTATATGGCAAAGCGACGTATTGGTGCATTAATATCTATTGAAAAAGAAACAGGTTTAACCGAATATATCGAAACGGGAATAGCAATGGATGCAACGGTATCTTCGGAGTTATTAATAAATATTTTTATACCGAATACACCATTACATGATGGTGCCGTGATTATGCAAAAGGATAAAATTGCAGCAGCGGCTTGTTATTTACCATTGTCTGAAAGCCCGTTCATCTCAAAGGAACTAGGTACACGCCATCGTGCAGCACTTGGTTTAAGTGAAGTAACGGATGCGATTACAATCGTTGTATCAGAGGAAACAGGTGCTATTAGCCTAACAGTAAACGGTAATTTGCATCGTAATTTAGCGATTGAGGAATTTGAAGCGTTGCTACGCAAAGCATGGTTTGGCTCTGAAAATGAAGCAAATCAAGCCTCTAAGTGGACTTGGAGGGGGAAAAAGAATGGATAAATTATTTAATAGTAATTGGTTAATTCGTTTGACCGCCTTATTACTTGCTATTGCCTTATTTTTTTATGTGCAATCTGAAAATGATTCAACTCGAAGTACACCGAGCGACCAACAAGCAGATGTTATTGAAGATGTGAAGCTGGAAGTATATTATGATGATGAAAATTTAATTGTGTCAGGGTTACCAGAAACCGTTAATGTAGGTATCGAAGGACCCACGCCTATTGTCTTGCGTGAGAAGTTAGCGAAGGATTACAAAGTATTTGTCGATTTAAATTCATTGTTAATTGGCGAACATCGCGTTACAATACAGACTGAAAACTTTTCTGAAAAATTGCAGGTAACGCTTTATCCACCTGTTGTCAATATTAGTATTGAAGAAAAGGTGACGAAGGAGTTTCGTGTAGAGCCTGAAATCAATACTAGACAAATTAAAGAGGGTTATGTGCTGAAAAGCATGATAGTAGAGCCTAGATACGTTTTTGTCACAGGTGCAAAGAGCGTAATAGATAGTATTAATTACGTAAAAGCATCAATAAAAGCAGAAGATGGCATTACGCAATCGTTTGAGCAGCAGTCAAATGTGAAAGTGTTGGATCGTGACTTAAATAAGCTGGATGTCGCGATACAGCCAGAGTCAGTAAAAATCAATGTGGAAATTGATGAATATAATCGAGAGATTCCTCTTACACTGAAGCAAACGGGACAGTTGCCAGAAAGTGTAACAATTAACGAGTTGTCTTTAAATCAAGAGAGTGTAAAAGTATCTGGTCCACAATCAGTTGTGGATTTGTTGAATGAGATAGTCGTTGAATTTGATTTATCCAAGTTGACGGAATCTGGAGATTATGAAGTAAAAATTCAAAAATTAGAAAGTCCAATGAAATTATCTAATGAAGCAGTTACTATTCATGCTGACCTTACAGTAGCTGAAGAGGTAAGTGAAGAGGAGACAGTTGAGGTTCCTATATCAGATGGAAATGCGGATGAAGAATAAAAAAGGAATTTGTCAGTGAAGGCTTACAGGATATAATTGTTGGCACGATTTATGAAGAAATTTGGATACGAGTTAGCCGATAGGATTAACAATGCGGTATTGAAGGAGAGAGAAAGTAATGGGTAAATATTTCGGAACAGATGGCATCCGTGGGGTAGCGAATAGCGAATTAACGCCTGAACTCGCGTTTAAGTTAGGGCGAGCTGGCGGCTATGTTTTAACAAAGGATACAGAAAATCGACCGAAAGTACTTATAGGGCGAGATACGCGCATCTCAGGGGAAATGCTTGAAGGTGCATTAGTAGCAGGTCTGTTATCAATTGGTGTGGAAGTAATGCGTCTAGGGGTTATTAGTACACCTGGAGTAGCTTATTTAACACGTGTGATGAATGCCGATGCAGGTGTTATGATTTCGGCATCTCATAATCCAGTGGCAGATAACGGTATTAAATTTTTCGGTTCTGATGGCTTTAAATTGTCTGATGCACAGGAAGAAGAAATTGAAAGCTTACTTGATGCGCCAGAAGATATTTTACCACGTCCAGTTGGTGCAAATATCGGTTCTGTAAATGACTATTTTGAAGGTGGACAAAAATATATCTCTTACTTAAAGCAAACTGTGGAGGATGAATTTGTTAATATCCATGTAGCCTTAGACTGCGCTCATGGTGCAACATCATCTCTTGCAACACATCTATTTGCAGATTTAGAAGCAGATATTTCGACAATGGGTTCATCTCCAAATGGTTTAAATATTAATGATGGCGTAGGTTCAACACATCCTGAAAAGTTGGCTGAATTTGTTGTTGAGCGTGGTGCAGATATAGGTCTTGCTTTTGATGGAGATGGCGACCGTTTAATCGCAGTAGATGAAAAGGGTCAAATTGTTGATGGCGACCAAATTATGTTTATTATCGGGAAATACTTAAATGCAAAAGGTCGATTGAAGAAAAGTACAATCGTTTCAACAGTGATGAGCAATATGGGCTTCTACAAAGCATTGCGTGAGCACATGATGGAGAGTGTGCAAACAGCTGTAGGTGACCGCTATGTTGTAGAAGAAATGCGTGCGAATGATTATAATTTCGGTGGCGAGCAATCTGGTCACATTGTTTTCCTAGACTTCAATACAACGGGAGATGGCTTGCTAACGGCTATTCAGCTTGTCAACATTATGAAAATGACAGGCAAGCGTTTATCTGAGCTAGCATCTGACATGACGATTTTCCCACAACGTTTAGTAAATATTCGCGTAACGGACAAACATGCTGTGACAACAAATGAAAAAGTGGCAGCGGTAATCACTGAAGTTGAGTCAGCAATGCAAGGCAATGGTCGCGTATTAGTACGCCCTTCAGGTACAGAGCCGTTAGTTCGTGTAATGGTAGAGGCTGCTACAGAGGATGACTGTACGACATATGTAGAAAAAATTGCAGAAGTTGTACGCGCGGAAATGGGCTTAGCTGAATAATTAATTTAAAAAATGCGGTAGAGTGTAAAATCTCTATCGCATTTTTATGTTTACATATAGTGACAAAAGGGAAGTATACAACTGTACGAAATTCAAAGGAATGTAATGGAATGGCAAAGATAGCAACATTAATTACGGACAAGTTTGAAGATAGTGAGTACACAAGCCCGAAAGAAGCGTTAGAAGCCGCAGGGCATACGATAATTAATATCGATAAAGAAGGCAATAAAGTGAACCTTCAATCAGTGGGGGTTTTCCTCATCCCCCACTGATTGG
>NZ_PYWN01000080.1 GCF_003049505.1 Metasolibacillus meyeri | reverse complement strand
GGGCAAACCGCGTAAGCAAAAAGTTCTGCCCCGAAAGCGAAGCGACAGGGGCAAGCGTGAAAGTAAAAGAAATGGACTATATAAAGCGTTTGAACAATTTGTTCAGACGCTTTTCTTGAAAGGTGGGAACTAAATGCGATTACCACAAATTCAAATTCAAACAACAGATATTCAAATGAATTGGAAAATTCATGACCCTGTGCAGCGAATTCGTCAACCTCGAGCAGAGCAAACAATTTCGCAGCCACCTGCAACAGTGAGAATTCATACTACACCAAGCAATTTACAAATTGATTCATCGGATGCACGCAGAGATTTAGGCTATTTCCCAACAGGTGAAATGATAAAACGCTATGCGCAGGAGGGGCGTCAAGAAATGCTGAAAGGTCTTTCAAGACGTGTACGAGAGGGGCGTCAAATGATGCTGAGTGCAGGAAAGGGGCAAGGTGGCGCTGTTATTCAACAAATTGCTAAACAAAATACAGGTCCAAAGCGCCCAGGACCATATAATATTAAATTCGTACCTTCTATCGGTTCTGTAAAAATCAAATATACACCAGCTACAGTAGATGTAAATATTACACGTAACGAACCGAAAATCGACGTAAAGGTGAACAAACCAATCCACGACTATACACCTGGTAAAGTAACAGGTACAATGACACAAAGACCGCGTGTAGATATTGATGTAATTGGTTAAAAGGAGAGGGCAACGAAATGAATATTGAAACAAAATTTTTAGGTGAAGTAGAAATTAAAGAGCAAGATATTTTAACTTTTGAAATGGGTTTACCTGGATTCCCAAATGCACAAAAGTTTGTACTCCTTCCATTAGATGCAGATTTACCTTTAGTTGTTTTACAATCAATTGAACAGCAAGAGCTTGGCTTTGTACTTGCATACCCATTTGCCTTCAAAAATGATTATGCTTTTGACATGGAAGAAGCAGAAAAAATAGATTTACAAATTGAGCAAGAGGAAGATGTTATTGCATATGCAATTTTAACACTTAAAGAATCCTTCCAAGAATCAACGATGAATTTATTGGCACCGATTATTATTAATACAAAGAAAAAGTTAGGGAAACAAATTGTACTACAAGACAGCATAAGCTATCCTTTACGCTATCCAATTGGCACTCTGGAAGGAAGTGCTGACTAATGCTTGTGCTATCAAGAAAAACAGGGGAATCAATCGTAATTGGTGATCAAATTGAAGTGAAAGTGCTTGCTGTTGAGGGGGACCAAGTAAAACTTGGTATCGTTGCCCCAAAAACGATCAAGGTTCATCGTTCAGAAGTATTTCAGGCAATACAGGAGCAAAATAAAGAGGCTTTAGCTACGCCGACTGATATATTAAATAAATTGAAGAAAAATAAATAAAAAATTTAAAAAAACTATTAAACATTTAAAAAGTAATACGATATATAGTTTGTAAGGTGAGGTAGTACATACTACTGACTCCAAACTTTCCCACACGGATGTGGGTTATACAAAAACAATTCAAGGAGGAATTCTATCATGAGAATTCAACACAACATTTCTGCATTAAACGCACACCGTAACCTTGGTTTTAACAATGCTCAATCAGCTAAAAACCTTGAGAAATTATCTTCAGGTTACAAAGTAAACCGCGCTGGCGATGACGCTGCAGGTTTAGCAATCTCTGAAAAAATGCGTGGACAAATCCGTGGTCTTGATATGGCTACGAAAAACGCTCAAGATTCAATTTCTTTAATCCAAACTGCTGAGGGTGCATTAAACGAAACACATGCAATCCTACAACGTATGCGTGAACTAGCAGTACAATCTGCAAATGATACAAACGTATCAGCTGACCGTTCAGCATTACAATTAGAAATTAAATCTTTAGCTGATGAAATCACGCGTATTTCAACAGATACTGAGTTCAATACTCAAAAATTATTAGATGGTACATTTGGTGGTAAAGTAGGATCAGGTACAGGCTTCCAGATTGATAATGCTACAGCAGCAGGTGGTAAAGTATTCCACATTGGTGCAAACTCTGGTCAATCAATTAACTTAAGCATTGGTAACATGTCAGCAGCGGCACTTGGTGTTAGTGCGATTAGTAGTGCTACTGCGGTAATTACTACACCTGGTGCAGTTGGTACAGGTATCAATATTACTACGCAATCAGGCGCTGACAATGCAATTTCTGTAGTTGATTCAGCTTTAAAACGCGTATCTGAAACTCGTGCATCTCTTGGTGCTGTTCAAAACCGTTTAGAGCACACAATCAATAACTTAGGTGCTACATCTGAAAACTTAACTGCTGCTGAATCTCGTATCCGCGATACAGATATGGCGAAGGAAATGATGCAGTTCACTAAGAACAACATCTTAATGCAAGCTGCACAATCTATGTTAGCTCAAGCTAACCAACAGCCACAAGGCGTTCTTCAATTATTAGGTTAATTTATAGCCTATGTAAAACCTCTAGCAAATTTGCTAGAGGTTTTTTCTATAAATACAGCTAATTTTGTCGATATAGTATAAAGAGGTGAGAGAATGAATATTGAGTATTTGGAGACAAAAGTGGGCGTGCCTACTGTAAAAGTAGGAGATTATTTTATACATAGTAAATATAATCCGTTAGCAGATGCTGAGCAATTGGCGAAGAAAATATACACACCACATTATGCACATATATTATTTGGGTATGGATGTGGCTATGTGATTGATGCATTACAAAAGGTTCAGCATTTTAATGAACCCATTTTAGTGATTGACCCATTATTTAAAAAAGAGCAATTCAAAATTTCAACGAAACATCATCATCTACCTTTATATAATGAGGATTCTATTGGACGCTGGGACGTGATTTTAAAAGAGTTTGCCTCTGATTATCGTACTTCATTTAAAGTATTTTGTTTACCAAACTATGATAAAATGTTCCCCGATATTTACAAAGAACTACTGCTTGATATTAAAGGAGTACAGTACAAAAATAGTACGAATGATTATACATTGTTACGTTATGCAAAAGATTGGCAAAATAATTTAATGAATAACCTATTTTATTTAGAAAATGATTGTAGTGGCTATGATTTACAACAAAAATATACAGCGCCGGTTGTTGTTGCTGCGGGGGGCCCATCCCTAAATAAACAGTTACCATTATTACGAAAATATCGTCAGCAGCTTATTTTAATGGCAGCAGGTTCTACTGCATCAACATTATTAAATGAAGGTATTGAACCAGACTATGTTGTTTCAATTGATGGTGGTGAACCAAACTACAATCATTTTAAAAATATGAGATTTGAGCATGCTGAATTACTTTATACAGCGCAAAGTCATCCAGGTGTACGTACATCTTTCGAACGAAAAGCCTATATGTTTAATGCAGCGGGATTTAAAGGCACTAATGAATACTTAGCTAAACGTTTAAAACTAGACTTACCAACTGTTCCAGGGGGGGGCAGTGTTGCGCATAGTGCCTTTTCTCTGGCTCAACTTTTGACAAGTGGATCTATTGCTTTAATTGGGCAAGATTTAGCTTTTACAGATAATTTGACACATGCGAAGCATAATATAAACGCTAGAGAAGTAGATGCACAGTTTTTGCAAGAACAAGAGGCTTTCCAAACAGAAGGGTATAATGGAGAGCTTATTTGGACAACGCCAGGTTTTTATTCAATGAAGCTGGAATTCGAAGATTTGTTAGTAAAGGAGCCACCTGTTAATTTATTTTTTAATTGTACTGAAGGTGGTATTAAGCTTAATAATTATAAGCAAATCCCTTTTCAGCAATTTTGTGAGCAATTTGCCAAAGAGCAAGCTGTCAAAATTGTGACATCAATAGGATCAGGTATTTTTCAAGAGGCCGCAGAGCAGCTGGAGAGAGATATTCACTTATATGAAGAAATGATAAAATTCCTTGATGAAGGTATCCAAGCTTTAGAGCAAAATAAAAAAATAGATGAATTTGATAATAAGACGGTAAAAAAATTAGAAAAAATCGACAAACACTTACAAAGAAAGCTAAAGCAATTAGCCATTGAAACGATTGCATCACCTGTTACAATGAAAGTAATGCGCGATTATTTACCAAAAATAAATGAAACGAAACAAGAGCAATTTGAACGTGTAAGGGAGCAAACAGAAGTACTATACACAGAATTAAAGAAAATAGTCGAGTATTGCATAGAAGCGACAAAACAAATATTAAATGATAAAAAGGATGGTCAAAATAATGAATGAAGTGGTTTCAGACGTAGTAGAAAGCTACAATCAATATATTAAAAATATTGCACCAGGTAGTATGCAAATTGCAACACATTTACGCCAGGATGAAATACAAGAGGCGTTACAGCTTATTTTGCAATTTTCAGAAGGAATGGGCTGGCTTGTACAAGTGACTGATTTATTGAGTCAAAATGATGTGAAAACGACCCTTCAAATCGAACCAATTCATGAATTTTTAAATGAAATTAATAGTGGCCTAGAAATTCAAGACTATGTATTAGTAGCGGATATGTTTGAATATGAAATCGCGCCGTTTTTTGAACAAGTAACACAAATTGAAGGAATTGAGCAATAATGAAATGGACAACAGTGATGGCTAAAAATGGGGAGCATTCATTGCAACTTAATGATGTTTCCCTGTACAGCCGTTACCGCCCGCGTGAGGATGCGTGGCGCTGGATTGATGCTGAATTCGATGATGCTAGCACCAGTTATTTATTAATAGGCTTAGGTTTGGGCTATCATGCAGAGAGATTAGTGCAATTAGCAGATGGTAGGAAAGTCCTTGTCTATTGCTTTGAGCAGCAAGAGCAGGAACTGTGTCAGCAATACAATATAAATGCATGTAATTTTGAGGTTGTGACAGATTTAAAGGATAGACAATTAGATGAACATATACAAGTGTTGATTCCCAATCAAATATTGCAAGCAATCGGACAAAATCATCCACTATTTGCATATTTAGAAGTAATTAAAATAAATCAAGTAACATATAAAAAATCAGCTGAAATGATGCAACAAAATTTTAGAGCAAACATTCAAGGGTGGTCGAAGCGTACACACTACCCTACATACAAAAAAAAAATTGCTTGTCTTGTAGCTTCAGGGCCTTCTTTAAATACAACGGTTCAATGGTTGAAAAATATAGAGGAGCAGGTGGAGATTTTTGTAGTAGGCTCTGCCTTAAAAATGCTGTTAGCATATAATATTGTCCCCTCAGCAACAATTATTTCAGACGCAAAGAAAAATATTTTACAGCAATTTACTGGAGTAAATTATAACGGTGATTTATTTTATTTAAGCACTGCAAATACAGCTACAGTAAGTGCCCATCAAGGTGATAGATATTTAATGCTTCAGCAGGGTTATACACCAGCTGAGCAATTAGCACATGAGTATAATATGCCGATGTTAGAAACAGGAGGCTCTGTGTCGACTATCGCTTTAAGCTTACTTGATTATTTAGGCTTTGAAAAAATCATTTTATTCGGGCTAGATTTAGGCTTTGAGGGAGATAGAACACATGCAGGGCAATCAACATCAGGACGAACTGTGCAAAAAGATACAAACATCAGAATAGTCAAAGCAAATGATGGCAGTAAGATTCAATCAACTCCGAATTTGCAAAGCTATGCAAAATGGATAGAGGCAAAGGGACAACGAATGACTGCGCACCTATACACAACCTCTGCTAAAGGAACGTACATATCACAAATAGAGTGTCTTATTGAACAAGAATTATTGCGAATAGTACAAAAAGATTAAAAAACCTACATCTTAGTAGGTTTTTTATTTATTTTTAAGGAATTATGTCGATATATAGAGTAGTAATTTTGGTGTATAATTTAGGACAATATATAATCTTTTTGATAGATTGGAGATATACATAGATGGGTACGTTAAAAAATAAAACAGTGCTAGTGACGGGTGGAACAGGTTCATTTGGTAAAAAATTTACGAAAAAGGCGCTAGAGCTCGGTGTGAAAAAAATTATTATATTTAGTCGTGATGAGCTAAAGCAATATGAAATGAAGCAGGAATTTGATGACAATCGATTGCGCTTCTTTATTGGGGATGTTCGAGATCAAGAACGTTTGCATAGAGCATTCGATGGTGTAAATATTGTCATCCACGCAGCAGCAATGAAGCATGTTGATGCATGTGAATACAATCCATTCGAAGCAGTGAAGACGAATATCCACGGTGCACAAAATATTATCGAAGCAGCTATAGACTGTGGGGTTGAAAAGGTTATTGCATTATCAACAGATAAGGCATGTGCACCAGTCAATTTATACGGCGCGACTAAATTAGCATCTGATAAATTATTTGTTGCAGCAAATGCTTATGTAGGGGAAAAGAAAACGCACTTTGCAGTTGTCCGCTACGGGAATGTTGTTGGTAGTCGAGGAAGTGTTGTACCATTTTTTAAAAAAATCAAAGAAACTGGTGTGCTCCCTGTTACAGATGAGCGTATGACGCGCTTCTGGATTACATTAGAGCAAGGTGTACAATTTGTATTAGACAATTTAGAACGTATGCATGGTGGCGAAATATTTGTACCCAAAATTCCTAGTATGAAGGTGACAGACTTAGCAAAAGCGATTGCACCAGAATGTGAAATTGAGATTGTAGGTATTCGTCCAGGCGAAAAGCTTCATGAGGCAATGATTATGGAGGATGACGCAAGACACACTGTTGAATTTGATACATACTATGTGATTCAGCCAGAGTTTCCATTTTGGTCAGCGAAGTATGCAAAAGGCGGACAAGCGTTGAAAGATGGATTTTCTTATACAAGCGATGTCAATGAAGATTGGTTAACAGTTGATCAGCTACGTGAATTAGCGGAAGGGATATAAATGATTGCAGTAGTTGTAGGGCAGGCTATATTGGCTCACATACAGTGAAATACTGAGTAGAGAAAGATGAGTGAGTTGTTGTTTTGATAATTCGAGTACAGGATATCATGGACTTGCACAAAGCCAACTTGTTAAAGGTGACTTAGCTTTTTTGAAGACTTACACAATCTTTTTTTATATAATATCCCAGTATTCATACAGTGATTCACTTTGTAGCATTTGCGTATATATGTATATCTGACCTAGAGTCTGCTAAATATTATCGGAATAACTTCTAACCTTAGAAATTATTTAAATAGTTGAAAAATAACAGATAAGCCGATTCCATATCAATTAACAGTTCGATGTACTGGTGACTCAGGACAACTAATTGGCTGTGCAGATAAAGGAAAGGCGGTTATTCAGTGAGAGCCTCAATTCGATTTAGAACAAATTATTGACATAGCTTGTGCTTGGCATCAAAAGAAATTTGGAGGCACGATATGAAAAAACACATTTTAATAACAGGTGGAGCAGGCTTTCTTGGCTCACATTTGATTGATCGATTATTAGCACAAGGTCATGAAATTGTTTGTATAGATAATTTACAAACAGGCACAATGGAAAATATTAAGCATATTATAGACGAAATTACATTCATTCAGCATGATATTACAGAATCGTTGCCAGTAGTAGGACATTTTGATGAAATTTATAATTTAGCATGCCCTGCTAGTCCCATTCATTATCAGGCAAATCCTGTGCACACATTCAAAACAAGTGTATTAGGCGCACTACATTTATTGGAACTAGCTCGTCAAACAGGGGCAAAGATTTTTCAAGCCTCTACATCAGAGGTATATGGTGACCCATTAGTACATCCACAGCCTGAGGGGTATTGGGGGCATGTCAATCCAATAGGTATTCGTAGCTGCTATGATGAAGGCAAGCGTGGTGCGGAAACTTTATTTTTTGATTATGCAAGAATGTACGATATTGAGATTAAAATTGTTCGTATTTTTAATACATATGGTCCGCGTATGGATGCAAAGGATGGGCGAGTAGTAAGCAATTTTATTGTACAATCACTACAAAATAAGCCTTTAACAGTGTACGGAGATGGACAGCAAACACGCTCGTTTTGTTATGTGGATGATTTAATTGACGGTTTTTTAAGATTAATGGCAACACCTAAGCATATTACAGGACCTGTAAATTTAGGGAATCCAAATGCATTTACGATGTTGGAGCTAGCAGAAAAAGTGATGAAATGGACTGGAAATCCAACGTCGTTACAATATCAATCATTACCTCAGGATGATCCAAAGCAACGTCAACCAATTATTGAGGAAGCAAAACAATTATTGAATTGGGAGCCTAAGATTATGCTGGATGAAGGACTTCAAGAAACAATTGCTTATTTTAAGGGGCGAGTATAGATGAAAAAAGTGCGCAAGGCCGTAATACCTGCTGCGGGCTTAGGAACTCGATTCTTGCCTGCGACAAAGGCACAACCTAAAGAAATGCTACCAATTGTCGACAAACCAACGATTCAATATATTGTTGAAGAAGCGGTAGCAGCAGGTATTGAGGATATCATTATTATTAGTGGTCGTAATAAACGTTCAATCGAAGATCATTTTGATAAAACATATGAGCTTGAGGAAGTGTTGACGAAAAAGGAGAAGTGGGAGGATCTCGCTGAGATTCAAGCGATATCTAACTTGGCTAATATTCATTATATTCGTCAAAAGGAAGCAAAGGGCTTAGGAGATGCCATTTATTGTGCACATCGCTTCATAGGTGATGAACCCTTTGCGGTATTGTTAGGTGATATTATTTTGCAGGCTGAACAACCAGCATTAGCTCAATTGATTGATACATACGAAAAGGAACAAACATCTGTTATAGGCGTACAGGCTGTTGATATAAATGTTGTACATCAATATGGTGTCATTGATCCAAAGAGCGATATTATAGTAGGAGAAGCAATTGAAGTAAAGGGCTTTATTGAAAAGCCGAAAGCTGAGGAAGCGCCTTCCAACTTAGCGATTATGGGGCGCTATATTTTAACTCCGAATATTTTCAAAACGTTACAAGTAACAGAACTTGGAGCTGGTGGCGAAATTCAACTAACAGATGCGATTGAGCTATTAAATCATTTAGAGCGCATTGTCGCACATGATATACAAGGAAAGCTGTATGATTGTGGGAGCAAAGTAGGCTTTGTACAAGCAACGATTGATTTTGCATTAGAGCGTGAGGATTTGAGAGAAGAAATACTTGCTTATATTAAAGAAGTGGTGGAAAAAGTATGAAGAATGTAGCAGTTATTGGTACAGGCTATGTAGGTTTAGTAACAGGTGTAGTGCTTTCTGAAATTGGTCATACAGTTACTTGTATTGACAACGATGAGCAAAAGGTCAATACATTGAAGACAGGTCAATCACCAATATATGAGCCTGGTTTAGATGAATTAATGGCAAAGAACATAGATGTGAATCGTCTATATTTTACAACGAATCATCGAGAGGCTTTTGAGAAGGCTAACATTGTATTTATTGCAGTCGGTACACCTCAAAGTGATAACGGAGCAGCAGACTTAACATATATTCAACAAGCGGCAAAGGACATTGCACAAAATATTGTGAATGACACAATTGTTATTATGAAAAGTACTGTTCCAGTCGGCACAAATGATTTAATAGAAACAGTTATTAAAGAAAATTTAGTATCGAATGTAAAAGTAGATGTTGTATCAAATCCAGAGTTTTTACGCGAAGGTCATGCGATTTATGATATATTTCATGGAGATCGAATTGTGATTGGCGCTGAAGTGGCTGAGGCCGGAGATATAGTAGAACAATTATTTAGCGCATTAAAATTACCAATTGTACGCACAAATCGCCGTAGTGCAGAAATGATCAAATATGCTTCTAATGCTTTTTTAGCTACAAAAATCAGTTATATTAATGAAATTGCAAATCTTTGTGAGAAGATGGAAGTTAATGTGCTTGATGTAGCTGATGGTATGGGATTAGATCATCGCATTGGGCGAGCATTTTTAAATCCAGGGCTAGGATATGGAGGTTCTTGTTTTCCTAAGGATACAGAGGCTATTGCTTATTTAGGAAGAAAGCATGGTTTTCCGTTAACAATTGTAGAAAGTGCAATTAAAGCGAACTTCCATCAGCGAGAACTATTTTTACATAAAGTGTTAGATTATTTTAATGGGGATGTAGAAGGGAAAATTATTGGTATGTTAGGCTTAGCATTTAAGCCGAATACAGATGATTTACGTGAAGCCCCATCTCTTTATTTGATTGAGGAGTTGGAGAAGCATGGGGCAGTGGTAAAGGCTTATGATCCTGTTGTGAAGCACTTGGCACAATGTATGGATTCCGTTGAAGGAGTCTTGGATAGGGCGGATGCGGTATTGCTTGTGACAGAGTGGGATGAATTTAAAGAAATGAAAATAGAGAATAGTAGAGTTTTTGACGGTAGATATATTTTAAAAAAGTAGGATGATATTATGAGTAAAATATTAGTAACTGGAGCAGATGGATTTATAGGCTCGCATTTAACAGAACAATTGGTGCGTCAGGGCTATGATGTACGGGCGTTTGTTTATTATAATTCATTTAATTCATGGGGCTGGCTTGACCAATCATCACAAGAAATTAAATCACAACTAGACGTCTTTTCTGGTGATATTCGCGATCCATATGGTGTAAAAGAAGCAATGAAGGATTGTACACATGTGTTGAATTTAGCAGCATTGATTGCAATACCATATTCTTACCATTCACCAGCTACTTATGTTGATACAAATGTGACAGGAACATTAAATGTTGTACAAGCGGCAAAAGAGTTAGGTGTGGAAAAAGTAGTGCATACATCGACGAGTGAAGTGTATGGTACGGCATTATATGTGCCTATTGATGAAAATCATCCGCTACAAGGGCAATCACCGTATTCAGCATCCAAAATTGGTGCAGACCAAATGGCATTATCATTTTATCGTTCATTTGATACACCTGTGTCTATTATTCGTCCATTTAACACATACGGTCCACGTCAATCAGCGCGCGCAGTTATTCCAACGATTATTAGTCAGTTAGCTAGCGGAAAAACGACAATTAAGCTAGGGGCAATTAGCCCAACACGTGATTTTAATTATGTGAAGGATACAATACGAGGCTTTATTTCTGTGATGAATTCCGAGAAATCAGTGGGTGAAGTCATTAACATAGGTTCGAACTATGAAGTATCCATCGGCGAAACCGCTGAAATGATTGCGGATATTATGGGCGTTAATTTAATGGTTGAAACAGATGAACAACGTCTTCGTCCAGAAAAAAGCGAAGTAGAACGTCTTTGGGCAGAGAATAAAAAGGCAAAAGAGCTTTTAGGGTGGGAACCACAGTATGGTGGGAAAGAAGGCTTTAGAAAAGGCTTGGAGGAAACAATTGAATGGTTGACAACTCTAAAAAATTTATCTCAATATAAGGCAGATGTTTATAATATATGAATAAACAATGGATGGAATTTGCTGAAAGTATTAAAAATTTGTATGGAAAAGATTTCATAGCACTACATGAACCAACATTCAATGAAAAAGAAATTGACTATGTGACAGATTGTGTGCAAACCGGCTGGGTATCATCTGTTGGTTCTTATGTGACAAGGTTCGAAGAGGATTTAGCCAAGTTTGTGGGAGTGAAGCGTGCTGTTGCAGTAGTGAATGGCACTGCTGCTCTGCATATTGCGTTAAAGATTGTTGGAGTAAGGGCAGATGATGAAGTATTAATGCCATCATTAACATTTATCGCAACGGCAAATGCTGTATCCTACTTACAGGCTATTCCGCATTTTGTGGATGTAAATGAAGAAACGCTAGGTGTCGATCCATTTAAGTTAGAGCAGTATTTGGGTGAAATTGCAGAATTGAGACAAGGTGAATTATATAATAAGCAAACAAATCGTCGCATCAAGGCTTTATTACCAATGCACACATTTGGTCATCCTTGTATGTTAGACGAGCTTGTTGCTTTATGTGATAAATACAAGCTTGAGCTTGTAGAAGATGCAGCAGAGTCATTAGGCAGCTACTATAATGGAAAACATACAGGAACATTCGGTAAAGTGAGCGCAATGAGTTTTAATGGTAATAAAGTGATTACTACTGGTGGTGGCGGTGTGATTTTAACGAATGATGAAGAACTTGCTAATTATGCTAAGCATTTAACAACTACAGCTAAAGTTCCACATTGTTGGGAGTTTGTCCATGATGAAATCGGCTATAATTATCGCATGCCAAATATTAATGCTGCTCTAGGCTGCGCTCAACTGGAAAAGATTTCACAGTTTATTGAGCAAAAACGAGACTTAACAAGATTTTATGAAAATTTAGTAGTGAATATTGCAGGAATAAGGTTATTTAAAGAGCCTATCCATACAAAAAGTAATTATTGGCTTCAAGTGATTTTGTTAGATGAACAAAATAATCGTAATGAAGTTTTAAACTTTTTAAATGAGCAGGGGGTGATGAGTCGCCCGATTTGGACACCGCTGCATGAGCTTGAAATGTATAAGGAATGTCCAAAGATGAATTTAGCAATAACAGAGCAGTTAAAGCAGACTGTGATTAATATTCCAAGTACGCCCGTCAAAGTAAGTAAAGAGAAGATATAGGTTATATCTTAGTATATGGGATGCGTTATGAATTAAAGAAGAATGACTGATGAATTGAATAGCTATTTGGAAGAGGTTAAAAAGGATAAATCTGTGTGTTTAGATTTACATGAACTGCACACTTATGAATGAGGTATATAAAATGAAACAAAAAATTTGCGTAGTAACAGGAACTAGAGCAGAATACGGTTTACTGTACCCTTTAATAAAAAAAATCCAACAAGATGTAGTTTTCCAATTACAATTGCTAGTGACAGGCATGCATTTATCACCAGAGTTTGGTGATACGTACAAACAAATTGAAACAGATGGATTTATAATAAATGAAAAAGTGGAAATATTGGTATCAGCCGATACTGCTACAGGTGTAGTAAAGTCGATGGGGTTAGCTAGTATTGGTTTTGCAGATGCACTAGCCCGTTTACAGCCTGATTTAATTATTATTTTAGGGGATCGCTTTGAAATGCTAGCTGTTGCCCAATCCTCCTTAATAATGCAAATTCCTATTGCACATCTTCATGGTGGAGAGTGTACGTTTGGAGCGTATGATGATGCACTCCGCCATTCGATTACGAAAATGGCTACTTGGCATTTTACAAGTACAGAGTCACATCGCAAGCGTGTGATTCAATTAGGAGAAGCACCTGAAAACGTATTCAATGTTGGTGCGATTGGTATAGAGAATATTATGAATTTGCAGTTACTAAAGAAAGATGAATTGTTTGAACAACTGCAATTGGATAAGCAACTTCCGATGTTTTTGATTACCTACCATCCTGAAACAAATGGACAAACAGATGGTATTTTTAAGCTACTCAAAGCTTTAGAAAAATATCCGAACGTGAATTTACTCTTTACAAAATCCAATGCTGACAATGGTGGACGTAGAATTAATGAGGTTATCTATGAATTTACATTAATCCATCCTAACGCTAAATTATATGATTCATTGGGACAGTTAAGATACTTGAGCGCAGTAAAGCATGCTGAAGTCGTCATTGGTAATTCCTCAAGTGGGCTAATTGAGGTTCCTTATTTAACAACGCCTACAGTAAATTGTGGTATGAGGCAAGAAGGTCGTGAGCAGCCCAATTCGGTGTTTAATACACAGCTTGTTACAGAGGAAATTTATTCTACGATTGAACAGGCTCGAAAGTTTAATGGTGAATATAACCAAATTTTTGGTGATGGTCATGTATCAGAACAAATTATCTCTATTTTAAAGGCACTACCGTCATTTTCAATAAAAAAGGGGTTTTACGATTTATGAATAAAACTTATATCATTGCAGAAGCAGGCGTGAATCATAATGGCTCATTGGAAGTGGCGAAAGAGCTTGTCAAAATGGCAAAGGAGGCAGGAGCGGATGCCGTCAAATTTCAAACATTTATTAGTGAAAAAGAAATAAGCCAATATGCAGACAAAGCTGAATACCAGAAGGCAACTACAAATCAGAGTGAATCACAGTTAGAGATGGTGAAAAAACTTGAATTAGATTTTAGGGAATTTACAGAATTGAAGGAATTTTGTGAAATAGAAGAGATTGAGTTCCTTTCAACACCATTTGATTTTGATAGTGCAAATTTTTTAATTAATACATTAAAATTAAAAACTATCAAAATTCCATCAGGGGAAATTACCAATGCTCCATTTTTATTAGCAATTGCAAAAGAAAAAGTGAATATGATACTCTCAACAGGAATGTCCACTTTAGCTGAGATAGAAAGAGCATTGGGAGTAATTGCTTTTGGATTAATTAATGATTATACAGTAGTACCTTCTTTAGAGACTTTTGAAAAAGCGTATATATCCAATCTAGGTCAGAAATTATTGTCTGAAAAGGTAAAATTATTACATTGTACTACAGAATATCCAGCTCCGTTAGATGAAGTAAATTTATTAGCAATTCAAACAATGAAAAGTACATTCGGACTTCCAGTTGGCTATTCTGATCATACAGAAGGAATTGAAGCTACTATTGCGGCAGTTTCGTTAGGTGCAACTATTATTGAAAAGCATATAACATACGATAAAAATGCTGAAGGACCCGATCATAGAGCTTCTTTAGAGCCTTTAGAATTGATAAATATGGTAAAAAGTATTAGAAATGTTGAGAAAGCATTAGGGAGCGGAATTAAACTTCCTACAGAATCAGAACTGAAAAACAGAAAAGTAGCTAGAAAAAGTATAGTAGCTGATAAAGAAATAAAAAAAGGTGAATTGTTAACTGAAGAGAATATTACATTTAAAAGACCAGGAGATGGTATATCACCTTTTGAGTTTTGGAATATCAAAAATTCAAAAGCTGCGAAAAATTATTCAATTGATGAAAGGATTGAAGTAGGATTTTAGTAACGTATGATGAAGCATTGAACATTTATACAAATTTACCTAAGAAATATAAATCATTTTATTATCATCCGGACTATGTTTTAGCTTCTGTCAACAGAGGGGCTGCTGTTTTTTTTGCTGAAAAAGAAGGTGATAAGATATTTTATCATCCATGCATTTTAAATGCAGTATTGGATACAGAATATAGAGATATAGAGTCGGTATATGGCTATGGTGGTCCTATTATACTAGGGGATGAATTTTTCAAGAAGAAAGTCATAGCTAATTATTTAGAATGGTGCAAGACTAATAAAATTCTAGTAGAATTTATCAGATTTCATCCGATGTTAGAAAATGATCAATTTTACTATGGAGAAAAATATTATAATAGAAAAACTATCTATATTGATTTGAAGCAAGAGAGTATTTCTAAAGGCTATAATACAAGAACAAAAAGAAATATAAAAAAGGCAATAAAAAATAAAATTAAAATCGTGAATTCGAAAAATTTACAATATATCGAATCTTTTAAACAAATATATGTGAATTTGATGAAGGC
>NZ_PYWN01000079.1 GCF_003049505.1 Metasolibacillus meyeri | reverse complement strand
CTTTTAGGTTAACTTCTACTAAGAGCGAGCTCGAAAAAAATCCGGACGCAATTATGCTGAGGCGTAATTGATGTGCTGGAAGGTGTCTACGTTTTCTACTGTACTAAACTGTCCAATTCTGGCTACAATTTGTTTCGCAAAGATAGTGCCTATAGGAATATGACTGCATTTGTGATAACGAACAGGACAAAATAGCATGCAGAAAAAGGTGAATCGAAAACAATTAAAACAAATTACTTACCATTTTTAGAGCTGGATTTTCTAACAGCCTTCTTAAAAAGCATTACTAAGTTTAAAGGTATCTGACTTCTACTATTTTCATCATAATGACAGGGGAGAGGGAGTCGCCACTTGTAGTGAATGGCAGACATACGGATTGCGATGACAATAAGAACAATCAGCGTGAGTTCGATAGGAGAGCTCCAGCCAAACCAAATAGGAATAGCACATAGAATGGTTAGAATAGCATGAATTTCTTCCTTCAATGCAAGTGGTTTTCGACCAGCGATAGTATCTCGAATCAGTCCGCCGCCCACACCAGTAAACAGCGCTGCCAAAATCATCAAGCCTAAATCATTGGAAAAAGCTTCGCTAGCTAGCATTGCACCTTGAAGAGCGAAGGAAGCAAGACCAATCGAATCAAAAAATAACCCCCAGCGTCTCCAATGGTCAATCCACTTTAGCGGAATTAATATGATGATGGTTAATGTTATGGACACCGTAAAAATAGCGGAATGCTCCCAAAGTTCAGTAGCAGGGACACCAATAATTAAATTTCGAATCAGTCCGCCCCCAAAGGCTGTGATAAAGCCTAATGCATATACCCCAATAAAAGAAAATCTCGCTTCAAGAGCAACAAATGCGCCAGTCGCTGAATAAGAAATAATGCCGATAAAATGTAGAACAATCCAAGACATGCTTCCAAAAGCCTCCTTATTATTTTTTAGTAGGCAGCACAATTTCTACACAAAAAAACTCCACCACAAGAAGTCTTATCAAAAGACCTTGTAGTGGAGTAATTAATTAGCAATTCCTACTAATGAACCAATCCAGCTATTTGAAAATATAAATAGTGCTCTAACAAAAGGTTTTATTAGAATACCATTTTAAAAGAGTGTTTATTTCTTTCATTATACTACGCTGTTTAAAAAGAACAAGATGGTTATAAAGTAATTTAATTTTTATACAATTTTTTAGTACAAAGCGAAAACTCCTATCATGGTTTGTCTAGACAACAACTACGCTGCGCGGGTTTTTATTTATATAAAATTATTCACTAGCGTCGCATTAAAATAATTCAATACGAAAAATAAATCTGACTTTTC
>NZ_PYWN01000078.1 GCF_003049505.1 Metasolibacillus meyeri | reverse complement strand
ACAGGCGGGTTAAACCGCGCGGGGGTTCGAATCCCTCTTCCTCCGCCATATTTTAAAATTTCAACCGCTACTAGTATGTAGCGGTTTTTTATGTACATTCATATAGGACTGTCTTAACGCTTTTTGACTAATTTCCATTAGTTGACTCGAAAAATCTAAGCGTAATCGATTTTATTCAAATAAGGAGCTGTCCATCTTCGGACAGCTCCTTTCTTTTAACGAATATACTCGTTACTTACAAGTGAATCCTGCAATAAATCTGTTGGTATTTCAAACTCAACGATTCCCATATAGCCAGGAGCCACCTCATATTTATCAAAAACAACCACAAGCTTTCCTTGTGCCGTTATATAGAAATTTTGGTCTGCTTTAATCGTTGTAAAAGGTTCTACTAAGCTTTCGTCCTCAAGACCTGCATCACTTACCCAATACATTCTATCTTGGTTTGTCGCCTTCATTTCTTCACGCATTTGCTCAGCAATATACGTGCTAATATTTTGCACGTAAGCATCGTCTTTAAATAAGCTCGGTAAAGTAATGACAATCTCTTTTTGCTTATCAATTGTATCGTATTGCATCACAGTTGATGAAGAACCCACCATTTCCACTACATAGCGACCAATAGACAAAATTTGATCTGTATCTGTCTCTATAATATAGCCACTATCTACACCGAGATGTCCTCCATCATTGCTGTTCATCCAGTCTACATCTTCTTTAAATTGTTCAAACAACGCTTTACCTTCTGCGGCATATTTTTCATTTAGTGCAGCGATTTCTTCTGATTTCCCACTAATTTTTGGCACATTTATATTTGCTGAATAAGTGTCCTCTTCAACCTCGTAGCTAACAAATGTTAATACACTTACAACATCACCGAGAAGTGGCACACCCACTAAATTTTTTGCCATTGCTGGATTAATATTTAAACCTGCTGTAAATATAGCCGTTGCCGCTACTGCACCTAAAATCCATTTCGGAGCACGTTTTTTCGGTCTTTGCTTTAAGCTTGCCTCTACCATTGAATCGAAATTTTCTGGTATTGGCACATCTTTATATTGTTTCTCCAGTTTTTTCAAACGTTCATCCATTATTAAAAACCTTCTTCCTCTTGTAATTGTATTTTTAATAGCTTTAGCGCTTTATACAATCTGGATTTTATCGTGCTAATATTTGTATCTAACACACGCGCAACATCTTCTATTTTCAAATCCTCAAAATAACGTAAAATAACTACTTCTCGATAAACAGTTGGCAAGCTATCAAGCGCTATTTCTAAATCTGGATTTTCATACGTATCAATTTGCTGTGGTGTCAGTAACACGAGTTTATCCTCTTCCATTAATTGTTGACGCTTATGCTTACGGAGGAAATCGATAGCTGTGCGCACGACGATTTTATAAAACCAACTCTTCATCTGCTCTTCATTTTGCAAAGTATGAAGAGATTGTAATGCTTTTTGAATGCTGTCCTGCACAACATCTAACGCATCCTGCTCATTTTTTGTGTAACTATAAGCAAGGTAATAAAAACGCTCCTTGTTGCTTCGGATAAATGTTACTAAATTTTGTTCCGCGCGCGAATTACTCATTTCCGAAATGCTCCTTTGATTAATGTATACAACTACTAGACGGATAGGTTCTTAAAAAAGTTTAATGTAAATAAAAAATTTATGCAAAGGTATAAATAATCACTTATAGCTAACTTTTATCGCAGGTTAGCATAGGTGTTTGAACCCAGACTAAAAATAAAAAAGGCGGGAGTTACCCCGCCAAAATGTTGATTATTTGCTGTGGTGATGACGCAATATGTAGTAAGCTACGTTGCTCTGCTCGTATAAAGCCCTCATCTAGCATTTTCTCAAAGTGCTGTGCGATGGCATCATAAAAGCCACCCACATTATATAAAATAACAGGCTTTTCATGTAAACCAATTTGCGCCCAAGTGAACACTTCAAAATACTCATCCAATGTGCCACAGCCACCAGGTAACGCAATAAATGCATCTGCCAATTCTACCATCTTCGCTTTTCGCACATGCATCGACTCTACAAAGTGAATTTCCGTTAAACTCGTGTGGGCAATTTCACGCTTTTGTAAATGTGTAGGCATCACGCCAATCACTTTTCCTCCTGCGTGTAGTGCCGCATCTGCGACTTGCCCCATCAAACCAATATTGGAGCCACCATAAACAATGCCATGTCCAGCATTAGCCAATACTTCACCAAGCTGCGCTGCCGCCTCCTTATATATATCGGATTTTCCTATTTGTGAACCACAATAAATTGCTACATTCATAAAAATGCACCTACCTTTTCTTCTATTATATTAATAGATAAGGTGGGTGCATGACTAGTTATCGCAGAAATACTTAACGAAATTCTAACATTTTGATTCCATAAAAGCTTATGTTAAATTTCCTTCAACACTCCGATATCAGTATTATCTGAAGTGTTAATTTCAAGATGAATCAGTACATTTACTAAATAATAAAGCTAGTACTAGAATTTATTTTCCGTTTTAATAACTCACATGCTTGCTTATATTTGTTATTATAAATACAGAATATAATAACAAATATACATTTTCTTTTTCCTTTTCAAAAAAGGGAATGGCTTGTAAAATATCTTGCTCAAATTCATGATTATTTTCGATTTCTTTTAAAATAAGATGTTAAACGCATCTTTTAGCGACAAATCTTATTTCACTGTGTAATATCCGCATTACTCCTCGCTAAGATGCAATAACATATTTAACCATATTTCAATAGCAGGTAACATGTCTTCCTCACGAATATCGAAGCATTCATTATGATGCCCTGCCGCTAAATCTGTTCCTATAATCGAGTACGTAGCTAGGCCACCACTACTTTGTACTTTTTCCATTAAATATGTCGCATCCTCTGAACCAGCATTAAAATATTGATATTCAAGGGTTGGAATATTTAACGCTTTCGCCACTTTTGCCAATTTTTCAGCTAGCTGTCGATTTGATGGCACACTTATCGCACTTCCGACTTTTTCATAGTGCACTTCAATATCATACATTGTCGCAATACCTTCTAAAATATTGCGCATTTGACTTTCATAAAAGGCGTTGATTTCCGTTGTTTCCCCACGTAATTCAAGTTGCATTCTAGCATTTGGTGCAATAATATTACGACCCGCTCCTGCATTTAGCATACCTACATTAATACGGCTTGAACCATCACTATGTGAAGGTAACGCGTGTAAAGCAAGTGTGGCTTGCGCACTCGCTAGAAGCGCATTTTTTCCTTGCTCAGGAAACGCTCCTGCATGTGAAGCTATCCCTTTAAATATCACATCATATTTCGATGTTGCTAAAAATCCATCAGTTCCTGCAACAAATACTCCTTGTTCCACACCTGTACCGATATGTAGTGCAAAGAAATAATCAATGTTATTAAAAAAATCCGAAGAAACGAGCGATGCCGCACCACGCACACCTTCCTCTGCTGGCTGGAACAAAATTTTAATCGTTCCTTGTAGCCTATCTCGATGTTGCATAATATGCTCAGCGAGTCCAAGACCAATTGCTGCATGGCTATCATGGCCACAAGCATGCATATATCCTTCATTTAATGAACGAAAATCAAGTTGCTGCGGTACATGACTTTCATTCGTCGATTCTAAAATCGGTAGCGCATCAATATCTACGCGAAATAACACATTCGGCCCGGGCTTTCCAGTATCTAAAATAGCTAATGCCCCCGTATAGCCCCCAGCCATTTTAGCAAGCCATTTTTCATTAGCCCCTAGATTTTTAGCCTGCTCGAAAAATGACATTATGCTCTCTTGATTAGGAAGTCCCATTCTCTCGCCGGTGATTAACTCCTTCCCCACATACACCGAATAACCCCATGCCTCTAGCAAATCGGCAATTTTTGAAGTTGTGCAAAACTCTAACCACCCAGGCTCTGGATAACGATGAAAATCTCTGCGCCATTCAGATAATACCTCTAAATAATTTGCGGATACTCGAATCATCAAAAATACCTCCTAGATTAAAATACTTACTGTTCATTTATTATATAATTTTTCGCTCACTTACTTATCATTATTAAAAGGATAAGATCAAAAATGTACCATTATAATATAATTATCTTAAAATTGTACCACGTTAAACATATCTCTATTTGAGATGTTTTTCTCTAGCTTTTAATTAGAGGTGAAATAGTATGTCGGATTTTTTAAAGCTAGTAGGAGAACAGCTTCGTATGATTCGTATAGCAAAGGGATTAAGCCAAGATGAAGTAGCTGAAAAAACAGGAAAACTGGGCTTTAGTAAAGGTCGACTTTCCAATATCGAAAATGGACAGTCCAACATTACATTAACTACATTGGAGAACTTAATGAAGGCACTTGAAATTGCACCAGATGAGTTGTTCAATTTTCAAAAGCTGTCTAATGTTGCAGATATTGAGGAAAAAAGTTTAATGCTAAATATTCATCACTCTTTACTTCGAGACCGTGATTTAAACGAAGTAAAATATGTTGTACGTGTTACAAAAGAATTTTTGGATACAATGGACGCCCAAGTAAAAAAGAACAGCACGAAATAGTTAGCTACTATTTTCGGGCTGTTTTTTACTGTAAATTTGCTCGTAAATGAATAGCAAACTCTTCCCTATCTACTTCACAATAAGCCGTTGCTACAAATTTCAAGTTTTTCACACTCCCCCATTGCCTATACTTCTCTCCTTTAATACGAGCATTCGGCTGGATGGTAATATATATTGCTATATCATTCTGCATTTTAGTTTGTCGCTTGCTAGGGCTTAAATATAAGCTTGTAACGGGCTCTTTAATCCTTACTTCATCTTCGGTTTGATTCATCAATGTTGTTTGAAATGTAGTATAGAAAAAAAATAATTATGCACTTTTACTTCCATCAACAGACCATTTTTCTCCTCTGAAAAGGCAATTTGCTCATGAAAAAGCATAGGTGTGATTAGAAGAAATATACCAACTAATAAAAAAATGATTTTCCTTTTCACCATTCACACCTCCAGATTTTTAATATAAATAAAAACCCCCTTGTAAGAGGAGGCTCCCAAATTTATAGAATCTACGGTCATAGCGACTTAGAGTATAAGCCTTTAAAATTGCGATTAATTTCTATTTCATTCAAATACAATGTGCGTGACTGTCGCTTCTATTATTTTATTATTAGCTAATAACAGAGTGATAGCCTCTATTTTCTTAGGTGGCTTGTGTGCTCCATCATATATGCGATACGTTCTACAATACCTTCTACTTGCTCAGGGTTTGCCATTAGATCGTAGTCATTAATGTTTAAGCGTAGTACAGGACATGCATTGAAATTATTAATCCAATTTTCGTAGCGTTCGTGCATTTCGTACCAATAATCATGCGGTGTTTGCTGCTCCATTGCACGTCCGCGCTCTTGAATGCGCCCAATAATATCTTCTGCTGGCCCTTCTAAATAAACAAGTAAATCTGGATGTGGGAAGTATGGTGTCATCACCATCGCATCAAATAGATTCGTATACGTTTCATAATCTGTTGGGCTCATTGTCCCTTTATCATAATGCATTTTTGCAAAAATGCCTGTATCCTCATAAATCGATCTGTCTTGAATAAAGCCGCCGCCATATTCAAAAATACGCTTTTGCTCCTTAAAACGCTCTGCTAAAAAATACACTTGTAAATGAAAGCTCCATTTTTCAAAATCCTCATAAAACTTATCTAAATATGGATTGGTATCAACCTTTTCAAAAGATGTGCGGAAATTTAAAGACTCTGCTAACGCTTTTGTCATCGTTGATTTTCCAACACCAACTGTTCCAGCAATCGTAATCACGGCATTTGTTGGAATTCCGTACTTTTCTCGTAAATTCATCACTACTGTGTGCTCCTTTGTTGTAACTTTTGCTCAATTATTTGCAGTACATCTTGTAAATCGGATTTATTTTCTACAAAATCAATTTCATCGCCGTTTAACTGAATCACAGGAATTTCAGGATGCGTCTTGATAAAATGCTGCATAAATTCGTTATAATCTACCGCTAGTTGCTCCATATATTCTCTTGTAATATTTTTTTCGAACTCACGGCCACGCTTGGCAATGCGCTTCATCAACGTATCCACACTCGCATGAAGATAAACGACCATATTCGGAACTGGCATATCCGCTGTTAAAATATTATAAATGGATTCATATTTTTCATACTCTGCATGTTGCAGCGTGCGCTTTGCAAAAATTAAATTTTTGAAAATATGATAGTCTGCTACAACTGGCTTGTGCTCCCCTGCTAAGTACTTCTTAATATCAGATAATTGCTTATAGCGATTGCATAAGAAGAACATTTCCGTCTGAAAGCTCCACTCCTCAATATCCTCATAAAATTTCCCCAAAAACGGGTTTTCATCAACGATTTCTTTTAACAAATGGTATGTAAAGTGCTCTGACACAGCGTTAGATAACGATGTTTTTCCAACACCAATCGGACCTTCTATCGTAATAAATGGAACTGACACGAAAAGTTCCTCCTCTTAATTTCGAATTCATCAATGCTTTTCATTGTATCATAGACACGCTAAATTGTGTGAGAATTGTGTGTGTGCCTGACACTCTGATACAATGATCACAAGGAGCGATGAAGATGGACATATTTGAAAAAGACCGCTATTTTATGCAGGAGGCGCTCATTGAGGCACAAAAAGCAGGAGAAAAAGGAGAAGTACCGATTGGGGCAATCCTTGTACACAACGGAGAGATTATTGCACGCGCTCATAATTTGCGCGAAACAACGCAAAATGCCGTGACACATGCGGAGCTGCTAGCCATTCAACAGGCATGCGAAGAAATTGGCAGTTGGCGTTTAGAAGATACAACTCTATACGTAACATTAGAACCTTGTCCAATGTGTGCAGGAGCTATTTTGCAGTCGAGAGTGCCACGTGTTGTTTACGGCGCACGTGACTTAAAGGCGGGGTGTGTCGATTCCTTATATCGCTTGCTGAATGATGAACGCTTTAATCATGAATGTAATGTAGTTGAAGGCGTTTTAGCTGAACAATGCGGACAAATTTTAACTGATTTCTTCCGCGCACTACGAGCACGAAAAAAGGCAAAAAAACAGGAGCTACAATGACAACAATCGGTTTTATACGGCACGGTATTACCGCATGGAATAAAGAAGGTCGCGAGCAAGGTCGACTCGATATTCCCCTACACCAAGAGGGCATATTAGCTGCGCAGCAATTAGCACAACGATTGGCTATGGAACAATGGGATGCTATTTTCACAAGCCCTTTAGCTCGTGCACAGCAAACAGCCGAAATCATCGCACAGCAGTATGGTAACATGCCATTACGAATAGATGAACGATTATGTGAGATTGGGACAGGTTTGATAGAAGGTACAACAGAGCAGGAACGCATTGCAAAATGGGGTGTCCATTGGCGAAATTTAGAATTAAGTATAGAGCCTGAGCAAGAAATTATCACCCGTTGCCAATCATTTTTAGATGACGTAAAGAGAAATTTTCCAACAGAGCGTATACTCCTAGTCAGTCATGGTGATTTGTTGCAACGACTTTTTCAGCTTCTTGGGTATAGCCTCCCCCGTGTGCATAACACTTCTTTAACAATAATTGAACAAACAAAATCAGAAAATAAACTACTACTATTTAATTGTATGGAACATTAAGGACTGGTGAATAAAATGTACGAAACGAAAGATTCCTATTTTTTCATTGCTAATCCACAAACAGTAACCATTATTGGCATTGTTGGTATGGTGCTTACATTGTTATTGGTCGCTGGTATTTATTTTTTAATAAAGAAAAGGTAATTAAAAAGGCTGCCCAAAAGCGGAATGCACACTCTCACTTTCGGATAGCCTTCGTTGTTTTTGAAATGAATAAATTTTTTAGCTTGACTCAGACAGCTCTCTTCCTCACTGCAAATGTTCTGCTACAACAAAGCTCGCCTCTGTTTTCTCTTGGATTTCCTCTACAGAGATGCCCTCTTGTACTTCAATTAACACCATACCCTGTTCTGTAAAATCAAAGACAGCTAAATCTGTAATTAAGCGATGTACAACCGCCTTTCCTGTTAAAGGCAATGTACAGGCCTTTTTAATTTTCGATTCGCCATGCTTGTTGACATGCTCCATAATGACAACGACACGTTTTGCACCAACAACTAAATCCATTGCGCCCCCCATGCCTTTGACCATTTTACCTGGAATCATCCAGTTTGCTAAATCACCATCTTGTGAAACTTCCATTCCACCTAAAATGGCTAAGTCGATATGTCCACCACGAATCATTGCAAAAGATGCAGCACTGTCAAAAAAAGCTGCACCGCGCGCGACAGTAACGGTTTCTTTTCCTGCATTAATTAAATCCGCATCGACCTCAGCTTCTGTCGGATATGGTCCAATGCCAAGCAAGCCATTTTCCGATTGCAACAGCACATTGACATCTGCTGGTAATGCATCTGCGACCAGCGTTGGAATACCAATACCTAAGTTGACATACATGCCATCCTTCACTTCCTGTACAGCACGCGTTACAATCAATTGTCTACTATCATGCATATTAGGCATCCCCCTTCACAACACGTCGCTCGATACGTTTTTCATAATTTTCTCCTAATAAAACACGCTGTACATAAATGCCAGGTGTATGAATCTCATCTGGATCAAGCTCACCAGCTTCTACGATTTCCTCTACCTCTGCAATCGTAATTTTTCCTGCTGTTGCTGCAAGTGGATTAAAATTGCGTGATGTTTTACGGAATACTAAATTGCCCATTGTATCTGCCTTCCAAGCCTTCACTAGTGCAAAATCGCCGATAATGCCTTCTTCCAGCAAATATTCCTTGCCATTAAATATTTTTACTTCCTTGCCCTCTGCAATTGGTGTTCCCACGCCCGTTGCCGTATAAAAGCCAGGAATTCCTGCGCCCCCCGCTCGAATGCGCTCTGCTAACGTTCCCTGTGGCGTCAGCTCGACCTCTAGCTCACCACTTAAAAACTGCTGCTCAAAAATTTTATTTTCTCCTACATAGGATGCAACCATTTTTTTTATTTGCTTATTTGCAAGAAGCAGACCTAATCCCCAATCGTCTACTCCACAGTTATTACTAACAACCGTTAAATCCTTCGCTCCTTTATCCTTTATTGCATCAATCAACTTTTCAGGAATACCGCAAAGTCCAAAGCCACCAACAATTAATGTGCTGCCATCCCCAATATCTGCAACAGCCTCACTAAATGATGACCATACTTTATTACTAGCCAATACAAACACCCCTTTTCTGCATTACTTACTCAAAATTCTACCTTATGCTTGTTTTTCAGTAAAGGGGAGCTCATTCAAACACAAGCTATTTTAAAACACTTATATTTTCAATTCCGACTAAAAATCAGTTCCATCCACTTCATACAATTACATCTCTTGCTAATCTTTTTTTTCAAACTTTTTTTCCAAAAGGGAAATCAATTGCTTATTTTGTTCAATCTGAATATCACTATTTCTTTTAATTTGAAAAATCAAATTAAAGAAAACTATTGCGACACCAAACAATAAGACATAAGGTATAAGCGCTAATAAAAGAGCAATTAGTCCATTCATAAACACACCTCCTAATTAAACATAATTATACCTAAAATACATTATTTTCAATATACTAAATTTAGTTCATTTCCTTTTATATGAAAATAATTAAATTATTTAATAAGGGTGTTTTGTTTGCGAAAATACAAATTAAAGTATTTTTAATCAATATATAGATGTCGCAAATTTTGCAGAGGAGGCCTTAACTGTTATAACAGGAGATGAAAGTTTTAGGTTAACTTCGACTAGGAGCAAAAATCTGGGCACAATTGATTAAGAGGAATTGGCAAAATAGGCTTCTCCAACCCCTCTTTATAATTTAGTCTTTCAATTTCTTTTCCGATAAGAACGCACCCACAGTAAAAACCCTATTGCTACTATAAGTGATACGATGACAGGTAGTAGCAACTGACCTGTTTGAAACAAATAAATTTCACTTCCTATAATTAATAATAAAACAAGTATATACGTATACGATGGTAAACGGAGTTTTGTAAATAATATGATATAAATAAAAGGCAGTAAGACCGCGTTAATCATACCAAAAAACAATACTGTACTTAATAATGAAATTTGCTCAATTGCTGATAGTAAGCCAACAATTAGAAATAGCGAGATTAACGTTGTAGCCGTATGCGCTATGCTTTCCCTTCTTGCAGCCTGAAAAGCCTTCAAGCTATTGAGTAATACCATAAAGCAAGCCACAACAATAAATATACCGAATAAATAGCTTAACCATAAGGATTCCTCCCTATATAAGAATGTCAGTATAAGCACCTCTAAATTTTCAAAAGGGCCTCTAAAAATAGCAATCATCAAAATCGCTGTAAATGAAAAACCGAGTAATATTTTGATAAACGCAGCAGATAATAAAGCACTTTTGCGTTTCTCTTGCTTAATGAAGGAAAGGTTAAACCATGTTGGAAAATCAACAAGCACTTGTCCAATAGCAACGAATAAGTAAGCGATGAACACTGAAATAATTTCTGGATTTTTATAATAGAGCAAGTAAGGATGGTATAAGCGGATGCCTTCATAAATTTTCGTTGTGCCATTCAATACAAAATAATAAATCGGGATAAATGTTAATGTGCTTAACAAAACAATAATAAATAGCATCGTAAACAAATAGAAGCCATTCGTCGATGTATAGAAGGCAAAAATAACGAGCACTATTAAAAAGGCAAATAAAAATTGGAAATACCAGTCGTTAAAAACCATGTGTGTGAATGTATACAATACAACAAATTGAACAATCCATAGCTCATATTGAGCAAAATAAGTAATGCTTTTAAAAAAGAGGCGGTTATGCCCTGTTGTCTGCTCATTAATTCGCTCTGTAATATAAACTGTAGCCGGCTGCCAACCTCCCGCCCTTTTCACAAAAAAGGCAAGTGCCACTAAAGCAAAGCCGTAGCTTAATGTGTAAATTATCCCAAAAAATAGTCCATATTTAATTAGCGTTTTTTCCGAGGACATCAGCGGATTGCCAGTAATCCAACGAACTAATAATAAGCTAGCCCCAAATGCTGTACCGACCATAAAAAAGTGAGATGTGAAAAAGCCGCTTATACTACGCCTCATTGTTGTGATTCACTTCCATCACCTTATACTCTCTCGGTGCCATCCCGTACTTCTTTTTAAATGCGACACTGAAATAATGCTGACTATTGAAACCGCTCTGCTCCGCTATTTCCGAAATGCTCAGCTTCGGATTATTCAACATGCTAGCTTTGGCCTTTTCAAGACGATAATTGTTAATATACTCATTCAATCCAATTTGTTGTACCTCTAAAAACTTTCGACTCAAATAACTTGGATGTACAAAAACCTCTGCTGCAATTGAATTCACCGTCAATTTTTCCGCATAGCGCTCATGAATGATTGATAGTGCTGCTTGGATTGTTTCATTTTTTGAGGACCATTTATCATATTTTTTTAATGTTTGAATAAGCTCCTCCTCGATAATCGGCTTCGTCAAATAGTCCGATACTCCAACACGAATGGCTTGCTGTGCGTAATCAAAGCTTTGATAGGCAGTGACCATAATAATATCTAGCTCATATAGCTGCTGTAGCTCCTTTGCTAGCTCTAATCCTGTCTTTCCTGGCATTTGAATATCTAAAAAAGCTAAATGAATGCGATGCTGCTTTGCTAACGTCATTGCTTGTGAAGCATCATGTGCCTTATAAATATGCCAATTCGGAAAATGTGGCTTAATTAAATATTCCAACTGCTCAATTTCTAAAAACTCATCGTCCACAATAAGTAAATTCATTGTTCTCCCTCCCCCTCTTCTAGCTTATCCATTATTGGGATTTCAATAAAAACTGTAAATTCACTATTTTCGTTTATTGTATAAAATTGATAACCTTCCTTGCCATATAATAATGTAAGGCGAGATTCAATATTCGCTAAACCATAGCCACTTTCCTCATGGATATTCTCCTCATATTGTCCATGTTGTGAGTTGCGTACAACTAAACGCATTTTCTCGTCTATTAGCTTGATTGAAATGTACATTTCAGCAGATCCAGAGTACTTTTCAAAGCCGTGCTTAAAGGCATTTTCAACTAAAGTTTGCAGCAAAAATGGGGGTATATTTTCAACCTTTGCCTGCTCCGAAACATCGAGATTTAGTTGAAGGCGCTCGCCAAAGCGATACCTTTGAATAATATAATAATGATTAATTAATGCTAATTCATCCTCTATAGGTACTAACATATCGGTATCTTTATAGTGAAATTTTAAAAATTGTGCCAAGCTCTCTGTCGCCCTTACTAAATCATCTTTGCGATTTAATCTAGCTAGCCCTAGAATAATATTAAGCGTATTAAAAAAGAAATGTGGCTTAATTTGTTGATTTAGCTTCATCAAATTAACAGACTGCAAATCCTTCTCCAGCTCCAGTCTCCTTTTCTCTTCCTTTAAACTATCGATTTGCTTCTCAAAAATCGAAATAAACCCCAGCAACATCGCAGAGATGATGGGGGTCAAAATGCAAAGCATAATAAACATATTAAATGTGTCTAATCGAAGCATACTGCAACACTCCTGATGAGTTATGTGACTTTCATTAAAGCATATCATGATTTCCTAGGAAATTTTTTTGCCTCACTGAAAGTTTTCCCAATAATGACATGCTGTCTTATGCCCATCTTTCACATTTACTAATTGTGGTTCCTCCTGCTTGCATTTATCTGTCGCAAATGGGCAGCGTGTATGGAAACGACAGCCTGTTGGCGGATTCAGAGGTGATGGTACATCTCCCTTTAAAATAATACGCTCACGCTTTTGCCCTTTCTCAACTGTTGGGATAGCTGAAAACAGAGCACGGGTATACGGATGAACAGGTGTAGCAAACAATGATTTTTTATTAGCGATTTCAACGATTTTTCCTAAATACATCACAATGACACGATCTGATATATGACGCACGACACTTAAATCATGCGAAATAAATAATAAAGTTAACCCTAATTCCTTTTGCAGTTTTTTTAATAAATTTAAAATTTGTGCCTGAATGGAAACGTCTAGGGCTGATACAGATTCATCACAAATAATAATTTTCGGATTAACTGACAAAGCACGCGCAATGCCAATACGCTGACGTTGCCCACCCGAAAATTCGTGCGGGTAGCGCTCTAAATATTCAGGCTGTAGACCCACTAATTGCATTAGTTCAATCATACGCGCCTCTTGCTTGTCCTTCGGTACAATGTCTTGAATCGACATCGCCTCACTCAGCATTTGACGAATTGTTCGACGTGGATTGAGCGAAGCATACGGGTCTTGGAAAATAATTTGAATATCCTTGCGCGCAACACGCAATTGCTTTTGTGTCATTGTTAATAAATTTTCACCGAATAGCGAGATGCTGCCATCTGTTGGCTCATCTAAGCGTAAAATCGAGCGTCCTGTCGTTGATTTCCCACAACCAGACTCGCCTACAATACTTAATGTTTCACCTTCATATAGTTGAAAGGAAATATCATCAACCGCGCGTACAATTTGCTTTTCACCAAATAGCTTTTCCTTTTTCAAATAAAAATATTGCTTTAAATTTGTGACTTCTAAAATTGGTTGAACCTCACCCATTACAGCCCCCCACTTTCTTGTAGATTCCACTTCTCTGAATATTGATAGCAGCGCACTTTACGTCCTTCCGCCATTTCAATTAATTCTGGCTGTGCTTCGCGACACAGCTCTCGCGCAAATGGGCAACGATCCGCATAACGACAGCCGACAGGATATTTATATGGACTCGGTACGGAGCCTTCGATTGTTTGCAGCTCATCCTGCTCCTCATAAAGCTTTGGCAATGAATCGATTAAGCCTCGCGTATACGGGTGTAAAGGTTGTTCAAAAAGCTCACCTGTTGCCCCTTCCTCAATTACCTGTCCAGCATACATAACCGCCACTTTATCACACATTTCCGATACGACGCCTAAATCATGCGTAATAAAAATAATGCTCATGCCCATTTTTTGCTGTAAATCCTTTAAAATCTCTAATATTTGTGCTTGAATCGTTACATCCAGCGCCGTTGTCGGTTCATCTGCAATTAATACATCTGGACTACAAGCTAAGGACATTGCAATCATAACGCGTTGACGCATCCCTCCACTTAATTGATACGGCTCTTGCTTTGCGCGTTTTTCAGGTGAAGGGATACCAACAATACGTAGCATTTCGACTGCTTTATCCCATGCTTGCCTGCGCGGCAATTTTTCATGCAGACGAATCGTTTCAGCAATTTGCTCGCCTACTGTAAGTACAGGGTTTAAGCTGGTCATCGGCTCCTGAAAAATCATGGAGATTTTTTTACCACGAATTTTTCGTAACTCCTCCTGTGGCAAGCCAACAATATTTTGACCGTGTAATAAAATTTCACCATCGACAATTTTCCCTGGTGGCGATGGAATTAAATTTAAGATCGATAAGGAAGTCATTGATTTTCCACAGCCCGATTCCCCTACAACACCAATCGTTTCACCTTTATTCAAATAAAAGGACACGCCATCTACGGCTTTGGATACACCTTCTTTTGTGAAAAAATGTGTTTTTAAATTTTTCACCTCAAGCACCTTTTGCTGTTCCATGAAAATCCCCTCCTAGTTCAAATCAATCCGTTTATTAAACACGCGATATAAAATATCAACGATTAAGTTCACAAAGACGAAAATTAATGAAGCGACTAATACGCCGCCTTGTACAATTGGTAAATCACGTGTGCGAATGGCGTCAACAATCATACGTCCTAAGCCATTTACGGCAAAAACCGATTCGACTAACACCGTACCTCCTAAAAGGCTTCCAAACTGTAAGCCTACTACTGTAATAACTGGAATCATCGCATTGCGCAGTGCATGCTTGAAAATGATGACATAGCCCTTTAAGCCTTTTGCCTTTGCTGTACGAATAAAATCTTGATTGATGACTTCCAACATACTAGAACGTGTCATACGGGCAACAATTGCTGCACCTCCAGCACCTAATGTAATGGCTGGTAAAATAATATGCTGCGGGCTTTCCCAACCTGCTACAGGTAGCCAGCCAAGATTAATAGAGAATGTGTACATTAATAAAATTCCTAGCCAGAAACTTGGCAAAGAAATACCTAATAACGCAATGACCATAAAACTCATATCTAACCAAGAGTATGGACGAATTGCTGAAACAATCCCTGCGATTAAGCCAAGAACAATCGTAATCGCGATACTATACATTGCCAGCTCAAAGGTAATCGGTAAACGCGTTGTAATCTCCTCTAATACGGGCTTCCCATTTTTCAGTGAATTCCCAAAATCCCCTTGTACAACGCCTTTAATATACTCAAAATACTGTACATAAATAGGTTTATTTAAGCCTAAAGATTCACGCAAATCTTCAATCATTTCCTCTGAAGCACCTTCCCCCGCTAAAATAACAGCTGAGTCTCCCGGAACCATTTGCATAATTAAAAACACGACTAATGTTACGCCAAGTATGACAGGAACTACTTGTGCCAAACGTTTTAAAATAAATAATGCCATTATTTCCGCCTCCTATGCCTTCATTCTCGGGTCAAGTGCATCTCGTAACCCGTCACCTAATAAATTCAACCCTAATACTAAAAACGAAATCATCATACCTGGGAATAATGCGATATGTGGTGCGTTAAATAAGAAATCGCGCCCTGATGATAGCATCGCCCCCCATTCTGGTGAAGGTGGCTGTGCGCCTAAACCTAAGAACGATAAGCCTGCTGCCGATAAAATAGCTGTTGCTAATCGCATCGAGGCTTGAATAATAATCGGTGATAAAATATTCGGCAAAATATGTCTAAATAAAATAATGATATTATTGGCTCCCAATGTTCTTACTGCATCGATATATTCTAGCTTTTTAACCTCCATCGTCGAACCTCGTACAATGCGGGCAAACATTGGAATCGAGAAGAAACCAACGGCAATCGTTACATTAATTAAGCTTGTCCCTAAAGCACTCACAATTGCTAAAGCTAGTAAAATACCTGGGAATGCTAGCATGACATCAATGATACGGCTAATAATTGAATCGACTCTTCCACCATAATAACCAGCGACTAAACCTAATAAAATTCCGATAGAGCCACCAAATAAGACAGCCGAAAAACCAACACCTATCGTTAAATAAGAACCATATAAAATGCGACTAAGAATATCACGACCTTTATCGTCTGTCCCCATTAAATGCTCCATACTTGGTCCTTGTAATTTATTTTCTAATTGAATTTCATATGGATCATATGGTGCAATCAATGGACCGAAAACTAACATCAATGCATAAATAGATAAAATAATTAACCCTGCTAATGCAGCTTTATTTGAATAGATTTTTTGCCATAATTCTTTTCGTTTCTTTTTTCGTACTTGTGAGCGCATTTGGCTTAATGCCATTGCTTGAACATTTTCACTCATGCTTCTACCTCCCTATTCACTAATTGTGTCTTCAATTTAAAAAACTTTTGCAGGAAAGTAAATACGAATATTCCGATTTGTCAGAATATTTAAAGAAGAGGTTAGATTTGTGAAAATATTTAAATAAATTTTTCGCTATAATGCAATTAGGTTAACCAAAACACACTACACGAAAGAAGGTTAGAGGATATGAAAAAATTCAAAGCGGCATTTCTACTTTTATTAATAGTAGCCATTTTACAAGCTTGCTCAACAGCGAATAAAGCGACTGAGAAAGAGTCTGGAGGAGAATCTTCTTCTTTAGCAGATGAATTAATTGTCTTACGTGCATCAGATGCAACAAGCTTAGATCCACATTTTATTACGGATATTCCATCTGCTAATATCGTTCATGGCAAAGTATATGAAACATTAGTCGTATTCGATAAAAATCGCAACCTTGCTCCATTATTAGCGAAATCTTGGGAGCCAGTAGATGAAACAACATGGGTATTCGAATTAAATGAAGGCATCAAGTTTCATGATGGCGCAGATTTTAATGCTGAAGCTGTAAAAGCAACATTTGACCGCCTATTAGATCCTGCAACAAGCTCACCGCAGCGTGATAAGTTAGGTATGATTGAGGCAGTTACCGTAGATGGAGAATATACAGTTACAATGAAATTAAATCAGCCTTATGCTGGCTTACTAGCTATTTTAGCTAGTCAAGAAGGTAGCATTTTAAGCCCTAAAGCTATTCAAGAAAATGCTGAAGGCTTAAAAACACACCCAGTTGGTACAGGTCCTTTCATCTTTAATTCTTGGACATCTGGTCAATCGATTAGCTTAACAACGAATGAAAACTATTGGGGTAAAAAGCCGTCATATAGCAAGCTTACTTTTAAAATTGTTCCTGAGGATGCAACTCGCTTAGCGATGGTTGAAAGTGGTGAAGCACATATTTCAGACCAAGTACCCGTAACAGAATTAGATCGTATTGATAATTCTTCAACAATGTCTTTATTCCGTACAGAAGGTTTAGCTGTTGAATATGTTGGCTTCAACGTAACAGACAGCCTATTATCAGATGTAAAAGTACGTCAAGCAATTAGCTATGCAATAGACCGTGAAGCAATTATTAGCGGCATTTATGATAATGTTGGTACATTAGCAAACTCTGCGATGAGTCCAATGGTTGTTGGTTACTCTAAAAATGTAAAAGGCTATGATTACAATGTAGAGCAAGCAAAATCATTATTAAAAGAAGCTGGTATTGCAGAAGGGACAACGGTTAAATTATTAACAAGTGACCGTAAAGAGCGTATTAATATGGCCGAAGTAATTCAATCACAGCTTAAAGGCATTGGCTTAAACGTAGACATTCAAGTAATGGAGTATGGCGCATATATCAATGAAATTTCTAGTCACAAGCACCAAATGTTTATAGGCGGTTGGGGTAACGCAACAGGCGATGGAGATTATAACCAATACAATCTATTCCATACAGCATCTCAGGGACCTCCTGGTAACCATTTCTTCTACTCTAATCCAGAGGTAGACAAGTTAATCGAAGCAGCTCGTGGTGAATCAGACCTAGACAAACGTGCTGGCTTATATGAGGAAGCAATGAAAATTGAGCTAGATGAAGCGGTATATATTCCAGTTCGTAACTATGAGCACCTCGCTGTTTACAGCAATAAGGTGAAAAACTTCTGGTTAGACGCTTCCAACTACACGATGATTGCAGATGTAGAAATTACTAAATAACAAGGAAGGATGATTTGCTTCATGAAACTATTGATTAAACAAGCTCAATTAGAAACTGGCTATCAATACGAAGATGGCTTCATCATGGGAACAGCTATTGCACCGTTTGATATTTTAATTGAGGATGGACAATTCAAACAAATTGAAACAGCAATTGAAGTTGAATCTGATATGGAAGTAATTGAAGCGAATGGGCAACTTTTGTTGCCCTCCTTCCGTGAAATGCATATCCACATTGATAAAACGTATTTCAGTGGTGAATGGAAAGCACCAATTCCCATTACAAAGGGCATTTTAACACGTATTGAGGAAGAACAAATTCTACTTCCAAAGCAATTACCTTTTGCGAAAGAGCGCGCAATTAGAATGGTGGAGCATTTAATTGCGAATGGGCATACGCATATTCGCTCACATTGCAATGTTGACCCACAAATTGGTACGAAGCATATTGATATTACAGTAGAGGTATTAGCATCCTTTAAAGATCAAATTACCTATGAAATCGTGGCCTTCCCTCAGCATGGTTTGATTCGTTCTGCCGTTGAACCATTAATGCGTGATGCAATGGAAAAAGGAGCAACACATGTCGGTGGCGTAGACCCAGCAATTGTTGATCGTGCAACACATCGATCGTTAGACACAATGATTCAAATAGCTAAAGATTATGATAAGCATATCGACATCCATTTACATGACCGCGATACACTCGGTGAGCATGAATTCCATGTCATGATGGACTTATTACAACAGCACGATTTTAAAAATAATGTGACGATTAGCCATGCGATTGCGCTATCAGATTTACAAGGAGAATCCTTAGAAAAGCTAACAAAACGCCTTGCCTCGTTCAATATTGATGTCACAACAACTGTGCCAATCGGACAAAACCGCTCAACCATTCCGATTCCATATTTATACGAAAACGGTGTACACGTTTCAGTTGGACATGATAGCTTAACAGATCACTGGTCTCCTTTTGGTACAGGAGATACAATTCAAAAGCTGAATGTTTTAATCGAACGCTTTAAATTTATTGATGAATATCGCATAAGTCAATCGTTAAAATACGCAACAGGTGGCATTACACCATTAAATGCTGAAGGGCAGCAAGTATGGCCAAAAGTAGGCGATGCAGCAAATGCCCTATTAGTTGACGCTGTAAGTGCAGCACATACAATCGCTCGCTTATGCCCTATTACAACAGTCATTTCAAAGGGCGCAGTAATTCACCAAGAAAACGTTGAATTGAAAGGAGCTTACCGATGAGTCAATGGCTATTAAATGTGCGTCTCGAAACAGGTGAACAATTACATGAAGATGGCAGCATCCAAACAACAACTAACTTGTTTCATATTGAGATTAATGCTGGACAGATCGCACAAATCACAGTAGCAGACACAGCATTCCAGCCTGAAAATGCAAAGGATATGCAAGGTCAGCTAGCATTACCAGCATTCAAAGAAATGCATAATCATTTAGATAAAACATATTTATCTTTACCTTGGAAGGCCTGCCGTACTGTCAGTGGGCTCGAAGAACGTTTACACTATGAATCACTTGAACTTTCTGCTTTAGCTGATAACTGTGAGCAGCGTGCCAGTGCGATGATTGAGAAAATCTTAGGCTTTGGCTCTAACCATATTCGCACACATGTTAATATTGACCCATATATTGGCTTAAAAAATTTAGAAGGTGTTTTAGCTGCCTTAGATAAGTACAAGGATTATGTCACAGCAGATATTATCGCCTTTCCACAGCATGGGCTACTACGTGATGATGTGCCAAACTTATTGCGTGAGGCTTTACGCCATGGGGCAACGATGCTTGGTGGACTAGACCCTGGCGGCATTGACCGCAATATCGAAAAATCGTTGCAAACAACAATGGACATCGCACAAGAATTCAGCGTTGGTGTTGATTTCCATTTACATGACAACGGACATTTAGGCTATTATACAATTGATAAATGGCTTGATATGGTGGAAGAAAAAGGCTTTAACGGAAAAACAGATTTTAGTCACTCCTTCTCTTTAGGTGATGTCACAGTGCCAGAGCAAATCGCCATGGCAAAGCGCTTAAAGGAGCACAATGTAGCAATTATGTCGACAGTGCCGTTCAATTTAGGACGCAATATCCCACCGATTGATTTATTAACGGAGCATGGTGTCAATGTTCATTTCGGCTGTGATGGCTTCTATGATTCATGGAGTCCATATGGTTCGGGCGATATTTTACAAAAAGCGTGTACCTTTGCGGATGTCACACGTAAAATTACGGAGCGTGAACTTCGTCAAAGCCTAGGCTATATTACGAATGGGATTACACCACTAGATGGCGAAGGTCAGATGCAATGGCCAAGAGCGGGGGATGAGGCAAGCTTTGTGTTTGTCCCATCAAGCTGTAGTGCAGAGGCTGTTGCACGCCCACCGAAAAAGCGTACACTGATGAATAAAGGAAAGTTTTTCAATTAATCATTTATGAAGTTAAAAGTTTATTCAATCCTTATCTTTTGTGTTACCTTATGGGCTTCCAATTTTATTATCGGTGCAGTACTTGTCAATTACTGGTCAGCCTTGCATGTAACTGTTTATCGTTTACTATGTATTTGTATATTTTTAGGCATTATTGGCTTCCCTATCATTCGCAAAGCACGCATTCGACCTAAGCAGTGGTCGCTGCTTTCTATCGCAGCGATACTCGGTGTTAGTGTTAATCACTTTAGCTTCTTTAAAAGTTTAGAGACAACAAGTCCTATCACTGCAGCATATATTTTAGCTCTTACACCTATTGTGACTGGAATGATTAATCGTCTTGTGCGTGGTGAAAAGAAGAGCTGGCTGTTTTGGCTCGGCTCCATCATTTCTTTCACGGGAGTCGGCTTGATTATTTCAGCGAAGCAAGGTGCTACGGCCCAATTTGGAATTGGTGAGGTTTTCAGCTTCTGTACAATGCTTAGCTTTGCTATTTTCCTCGTATTGCTTGATATATTAAGAAAAGAATTAGATAGCTTCAGCGTCACTTTTTTCACAAGTTTAATCGGTTGCCTTGCCTTACTCCCTTTTTTGAGCTTTGCGCCAATTGTACCAAAACAAAACGCTGCGCTACCGATGATTCTTTTACTAATCATATCAGCCATACTTGTACATGGTGTTAGCAACCTCGTATGGAATGCTAATCAGCATAAAGTTGGCTCAACAAACGCTGCTATTTTACTTAATTTAGAACCTATTATAACGATGATACTAAGTGCGATAATTTTACATGCAATTATTCAATCAAGCCAAATTATTGGCGGTTTGCTTGTGCTAACAGGAATACTTATTTCGGTTGTACTAAGTGAGAAAATCAAAAAACCAAGCTATCCGTAAAACTACGGGATAGCTTGGTTTTTTATTTATCCTTCGATCAAAGCCAAATAAGGAATCTGTTTGCCATTCACTTCCGCTATAATCAACTGTGTATTTGTAGAAAAAATCTCAGTCCCTGCTGTTAATTGTGTTGCATAGAAATCTTTGAAGCCGATAGAAATAGTTGTTGTTTTCTTAATTTCTCCTAGCTTCTCGCCTTTTGTAAAAGCGATATCTAAGTGAGCCGCATTACTATAAATTAAACCTTCATACTGCAAAATATCCGCTTGTACATCTTCTTTTAGAATTGATCTTGCAGTTGGGTTTGTTGGGCTTCCTGCCGAACAACTTATCAATGCTAGACAAAATAACAAGCTGACTATAAACATTTTTTTCACAAAAAACACCCTTCCATCAAATATGACTTTAAAGAACGTTTCATAAAGTGAACCTTCAATCAGTGGGGTTTTCCTCATCTCCCACTGATTGGTGATAAAGGAACACAAGCTAAAAACTTCACATCCTGTGAAA
>NZ_PYWN01000007.1 GCF_003049505.1 Metasolibacillus meyeri | reverse complement strand
CTTTACAAATGCCTATATGTCAAGTAACAAACATTAATTCACTATCCATAAAACTATTTCAACATAATTTTTTATGCATAATAAATTCAAAAAACAGTCTAATTTTTGACACAAAAAAGCCGTTCAAAAGCAGTCTAACACTTTACTTTTGAACAGCCGTTATTGTTTTTTGAGGGTTTGAATGTGATTTTTACTCAATGCACCTATTATTTTACTTTAAACTGGCTAATTTCCATTTGTAAGTCGCTTGCCATTGTCTCTAATACATTAGCAGAGCTAGCAATCTCTTCATTCGATGCCGCCTGTTGTTCCGCTGAATTTCCAATATGATGTAGGCTGGATGTGATACCATTTGCAATTTCTGCAATTTCATTAGCTGCGCGACTCGTCTCATTGGTTTTATCATTTACAATACGTACAATGCTAGTTACTTCATTTATTCGCGTGCTAATATTCGCTACATATTCCACAATATTTTTAAACGCTTCTCCAGTTTGCTCAACCGATTCTCGTCCTTCATCTACAAAGCGTGTCCCACTATTAATCGCCGTTACGGCACTTGATGTTTGACTTAAAATATCATCAACTAATGTGCGAATATCATCAGCAGCTCTGCCCGACTCCTCGGCTAGCTTTCTCACTTCATCTGCAACAACCGCAAAGCCTTTGCCAGCCTCACCCGCGCGTGCGGCCTCAATGGAAGCATTTAAAGCGAGCAAATTCGTTTGGTCTGTAATGCTTGTAATTAAAGCTAAAATGGAGCTAATTTCCTTCGATTTTTCTCCTAAAGCATTGACAACTTCTGTTGATTCATTAACAGAGTTATTAATCGTATTCATTTTTCCAATTGTTTGTTCAATCAATTGTAAACCTAAATCTGCTTTTTGACTCGTTTCAGCTGCAACGTCTGCGACATCCTGTACAACAGCCGTTACATGCTCCATTTCCTGATTAATTAAATCCGATGATTCCGACATTTCCTGCATTTTATCCATTTGTCCAGCCGCACCAACGACCATCTCTTGAATAGAATTTGAAATTGTTTCAACAGATGTACTGCTTTGCTCCGTAATTGCTGCAAACTCCCTTGTATATGTCGTCACATCTGTTGACGCTTTGTTCGCTTTTTCAATCACCGTGCCAATTTGCTCTAACATATGATTGAACTCTGTTGATAATTGTCCAATCTCATCTTTATAATGATCATCAATACGCACCGTTAAATCGCCATCTGCCGCTTGTGTCATCGCCTTTAATACTCGATTGACACGCTTTAAAACAATGTAACGTGTACATAGTGCAATAATCACTGTACCGATAAATAGGGAAATAAACGTATTAATTGCAACACCTGCAACGCCATCAAGCTCAATGATTTCACCAACTTGTTTACTAATAAACTCCGAAATATGTGAGCTAATAAATAAACTCACCGCTACTGCTAAAATCATTTTAAATATTAAACTTTTCCAAATTTTAATGTCCCGTGAAATTACTCTTTCCTTTTTCATAATGCCTCCCCATTTCTATGTACGTCTACTATAATTGTAAAATAAATATTAAAATTAGTAAAATAGTTTCCTTATCTTTTTCTTCGGTAATTATTAAGCCCTATTTTAATGGAATTATATTTCGAACGATAAACTTTCCCGCTTATATCATAGGAGGAGGAAACAAATAGAAATTATGCTCTTACACACCGAAAAACTGCTACGTATCGCTTCTTACTACACAAAGGGTATACAAATAGCAAAAGATATTGCGCAGGAAATAGTTAATCAATTACTTTTCTAGCATTCATCCCGCCACTTATGGAACTGGGGGATTTCTGTATCTGCCACTACGCTTTCGATACAAAAAACAATGCCGCTATCGCCCTGCTTCCGCGCAGTAAACATTGCTGAATCAAGTTAAATCTTATGAAAATATAAATAATTATTTAGAACGCAGAGAGGTGGTTTTTTATAATCAACAGACAGAACAAATCGGACTTGCGAAGTATGATGGACCATTCAAAATTTCTTTAGGCTTTGTAGACCCTATATTGATGGAAGGCTTGGTCTAAAATGTTAAGTGAAAAACAGACTAAAAGTAGGACAACAATCCACTTTTTAGTCTGTTTTATTGACGTGCCGCTTAGCTCCACCTATTTACCACTATAGTAGGCTTGCCAAAAATGAAGATACAGGTTTAAAGAAGATGCCATATCATTTTGTAGATTACGAATCGAAGTTGCGATACGCTTGCGTGAATAGGTGGCTTTTTTATTTACATGATAAACTATGGTTTCCTCCATTTGCATTGTTAAATCAATCATCTGCTCTAAATACATTTTCGCCTCATCTGACAGCCCCTCTTCTTGAAAGCCTAGGCGAATAAGCTCGCTTTTAACTAATTGAATATTTGTTAAAAGTTGCGTCCATTCGATGCGCTTCATATGATGGTTAGTATCTGTTAGCCAGTCCATCTCGTACAATAGGAGCAAAGCAATCGAATGTGATACGACATAATCTGGTTGCAGCGCTTTCTCCTCAAATAATGTTCGGAATACGACGAGATCCTCATTATATGTTTGCTGACGCATGTCATCAACTTTCACTGAAACAGTTGGATATACACTTAAAATTGAATAAGGAAAAACCACTGTTGAAAATAGCACAGCAGAAAGTATGGCAATTAAAATAAATGTCCGTTTACGCATTAGGGCTCTTCTATTTCTCATGATTTTGATTGATGCTCCCATTTTTTTAAATAGTTTAGCAGCGTTTGATGCAGCTTCTCATCGACATTCATGATTTCACAGCCACGGTCATCATATAAATGGAAAATACACTTTGTACGCGTATTCACTAAAAAGACATCAGGTGCATATGCGCTATGCCTTCTTTTTAATTGTGGCTTTAAAGAGCGAAAATCTTCATGCATACACGTTTTCAAAAGCCACTGTAATTTCAAATCTGCTACTTGACAAAAAAGCTCCATTTGTTGAATCAGTAACATGTCCTCATCCAATTGCCACATATACTCCTCTATACGCAGCTCATACTTTTTCTTCTGATCTTTCACGTACCTTTGAAAGAAATTGGGATATGCGATTTTTCCTCTATCTATCGGGAATGAGCTGACAACAACAATCATATCATCTGTTTTTTCAAAAAGTAATTTGATCATTTCAGCAACTTGCTGCTCAACCTTATGAAACCTTGCCATATTCAATTCATCACCCATAAATTGGTATATCCCCTGTCCTAATTCAACATGAATTGCCTGCTCCCACTGATGATAAAAACTTGGTGAAAGCTTTAAATCATCATAATGCTCCTGCATAAATTGCTTTAATCTCATAGCTCCCTCCTCACTTTTCACAATTAATATAATGAATAACATCCTCTATATAATTTGCTAAAGGCTGGCCCGTATTGATAACTAAGCATCTATAATTAGCTGGTTTCTTCGCACTGTTAATCGTCACTTGAAAGTCTTCCTCTGACTGAATTTCACTAATTTGGCTCACCATTCTTTGTCGACCTTTTAAACGCTTATTAATTTCAAGAACATCATCCAGATAACATTCAATATATTTATACGTGATACCATATTTTTCAGCTAATTTCATTCCCCTTTCAACCATTTCCTCGTATAGGCACGGACTGTCAAGTATGACGCTATGCCCTTGTGATAAGTGAAAATCAGCTAATGAAAAATCGATATTATAGCTTATTTTCCCCATAAGTTTGCCATCAAGTGAGCCCTCTTCAAGTGAATTTAATAAGGCAGATTTTGCGATATCATGGTCAATAATAATAAAGCCCATTCTAGTAGCAATTTCTCGCGCTAAAGTAGATTTTCCTGAGCCTGGGAACCCAGACATTTGGATAAAGTACATATTCATTTTCCCTCTTTTCAAAACGTTATATTTCAAGCATTCATAAGCATATTTCGGTTACTTTTTAGAAAATCAAGACATTTCATTAATTCCTTATTTCTCCTATAATAACATATATCGATAAATAGCTAGCTACCTCAATTAATAATTTTCATCGTGACATCTAAAAAAACATATGCTATATTGTTAACTAATTACATAGCCATCCACTGGAGGTGCCGTTGTGAACGGCTGAGATCAAAGTAAACTTTGGGATTCCTGGAACCTGATCTAGTTCATACTAGCGTAGGAAAGTGGGCGTCTCTTAGTCGTTACGATTGTTAAGTATGCGTTACTTTTCCTATGGGAGAAGTAACGCTTTTTTTATTGGAGGAAACCAAAATGATTCATGCCATTACGAGCGGTAAAGGACTAACAGTGCAAGTAATCAATCGAATAAAGGAAATCACCCCTATTGTTGATGCGATTGTTATACGCGAAAAACAGCTCTCGTTTGCAGAAATAGATAACGGGATTATCACGCTTTTACAAGCAGGCGTAAAAGCGAAGCAATTAATTATTCACACGCATATGGAACTTGCTTACAAATACAGCTTGCTCGGTTGTCACTTAGCAGCGAATCAAGCTATCAATGCAGCGCAGCATCCTTTTTTATGTGGGCAATCTACGCATACAAAGGAGGAAGCTTACCTAAGCGTGACAAGAGGCATGGATTATATCTATTTCTCTCCCATTTTCCCGACGACTAGTAAGCTAAATGTACCTGCTAAAGGGCTTCAAGCACTTACTGATATATGCCAAGCGGTTGAAATACCGGTGGTGGCACTTGGTGGTATGACACATACAAATACTCGAAAGGTGATACGGGCTGGTGCACAAGGCTATGCTTCAATCTCAATGTTTTTTGACTAAGGAGGGCAATTTATGAAGGGAGACAGCTTTACCATTATCGGTGGCGGTGTTATCGGACTATCCATTGCTTATCAATTATTAAAGCAACAGCAACATGTGACGATTTTTCATGCAGAAAAAACAACAACAGCATCACTCGCAGCTGGTGGTATGCTAGGCGGTCAAAATGAATTTTATGCGCCCTCCCCCCTTTATGATTTAGCGATAGAAAGCCGGTCGTTACATAAAAAAATCGCACAGGAGTTATTTGAGCTAACAGGACAAGATGTGGGGTTATTACCATCAGGGCTTATTAAAATTGCGGCAAATGAACAAGGCTTGCAAGATTTACAGCAGCAATACGATTTTTTACATAAAGACCGCCCTGCCTCTATCCGTTGGTTAAATCAAAGCGATTTACAGCAAGCAGAGCCATTATTAGGGCAAGCCGTTGCACAAGGCTTTCATATTTACGAAGACCATCAAGTAAATGCAAGAGCTTTAACAAAGGCATTGTTTCTTGCTGTACAACAGCTTGGTGCAACCATCATTGACGAGGAAGTCGTCGCGATTGAAAAGGAGCAACAGCAAATTACCTATGTGCAAACAACTTGTGCCCGCTATGCTGTTGCACAGGTAGTTTTAGCAGCAGGCGCTTGGACAACAAAGCTGGCGACAACTTTGAATATTACTTGTCCAATGCATCCAGTCAAAGGCGAATGCTTAATGCTAAAGGCAGATCAGCTACCAAAGGCAACGATTTTTTCAACAGATGGTTGCTATATCGTACCAAAGCAGCAGCGGTTTATATTAATTGGTGCGACAAGCTACCCGCTGCAAGACGATGATGCCGTGACAGCTGGTGGCATCCATTCTTTATTAACACGTGCGTTTCACATACTACCATCATTAACCAGGGCAGAAATCATTGAAACATGGTGTGGTGTGCGACCACAAACAATTGATGGGCTACCGATTATGGGCGATACGCAATATAGCAATTTATTTTTATGCACAGGGCATTATCGCAATGGCATTTTATTAAGCGCCATTACAGGGCTTTTATTTAGCCAAGCATTATTAGGTGACAATACAGCGAAACAACGTTTAGCCCCATTTGCATTGCAGCGCTTTACAATTTAAAGGAGGTGTTTATTTTGCACTTATACATAAACGGGCATCGTATGGAGGTACCACAGTCGATTACAACCGTCGTGCAATTACTTGACCATTTACAGCTAAATAAGGAGCTTGCCATTGTAGAAGTAAATGCTGAAATTTTACAGCCTACGGAGCGTGATGGCAAAAAAATTCAAGTAGATGACCGTATTGAAATTGTACAGTTTGTAGGAGGAGGATAATGATGTTACATATTGGACCATACCGTTTTAACTCACGTCTATTATTAGGCACAGGGAAATTTACAGATTTTGATACACAAAAGGAAGCCGTAAAAATATCGGAAACGGAAATTTTAACGTTCGCTGTGCGCCGTATGAATATTTTCGAGCCAACACAGCCTAATTTTTTAGAAAAAATTGATGTGCAAAACTATACGCTCTTGCCGAATACAGCAGGGGCTAACAATGCCGAGGAAGCTGTGCGCATCGCTAACTTAGCAAAAGCCTCTGGTTTATGTGATATGGTGAAAGTAGAAATTATTGGATGCCCTCAAACATTGCTACCAGATCCTGTAGAAACGTTGCGTGCAACAGAAATGTTGCTCGAGCAAGGCTTTATCGTCTTACCTTACACTTCGGACGACGTATTATTAGCAAAGCGCCTGCAAGATTTAGGCTGCCATGCGATTATGCCGGGGGCTTCCCCAATCGGCTCTGGTATGGGCATTGTCAACCCGCTTAATTTATCTTTTATAATTGAGCAAGCGAAGGTACCTGTTATCGTTGATGCAGGAATTGGCTCCGCGGTAGATGCCGCGCAGGCGATGGAGCTCGGTGCAGATGCGGTATTGTTAAATACAGCCGTATCAGGTGCTAAAGATCCTGTAAAGATGGCTTCTGCGATGAAGCATGCCATCATTGCGGGGCGTGAAAGCTTTGAGGCTGGACGTATAGCGAAAAAAATATATGGCACTGCCTCTAGCCCGTTAGAAGGGATTAGCAAGTGAGCCGTTACTCAAGACAGGAACGCTTTTTAGCTATCGGCACAAACGGACAAACGCTACTTGCTGACAAGCATGTCCTCATCATTGGTGTTGGCGCACTTGGTGCAACGATTGCTGATTTACTAGTGCGAGCAGGTGTCGGTGAGATTTCACTTGTTGACCGTGATTTCGTCGATTTATCTAATTTACAGCGTCAAATGCTTTACAGCGAAGCAGATGTCACAGCACGTTTACCAAAGGCAACGGCCGCCAAAAGACGCTTGCAGGAAATTAACCATACAACGATAATTCATGCCTATAATGAGGAAGCCAATGTTGAATTTTTTGAGCATATGCTAACAACGCATTCTATTGACTTAATGATCGATGGCACAGATCATTTCGATATTCGCTTTGTTATGAACGATATTGCACATAAATATAGTATTCCTTGGATTTACGGTGCATGCGTTGCAGCAAGCAGCCTTTCCTTTTTCATCAAACCGGGAAAAACAACTTGCCTACACTGTATAATGGGTGACTTACCCTCTACAGGACCGACATGTGACACAGCAGGCATTTTAGCCTCTGCCTCACAAATAACGGCTGCTCTACAAGTGGCGGAAGCATTGAAATATTTAACGGACAATGAAGCCGCAATGCGTGGCACGGTTTTCTCCATCGATGTCTGGCAAAATACGTTTTCCTCTGTCAATGTCGAGGCATTGCGCAAACCGACCTGCCCTACATGCGGAGAAAAGCCAACTTATCCATTTTTACAGCCAAACGCTACAACAAAATTTGCTTCATTGTGTGGACGCGATACAGTGCAAATTCGTCCTGTCTATAAAATGCGCGATTTACTCGCATTAAAAGAGCAGTTACAAGCAGAGAAAATAAGCCATTTCAACGATTTTCTCATCAGCTTTCATGCGCAAGAGTATCAGCTCACCGCGTTTAAGGATGGTCGCGTCTTCGTGCATGGCACTGCCGATATCCAACAAGCCAAAAGCATTTATTATCAATATTTTACTTAATCAAAATACGGGGCTGCTTGAAAAGGGATCAATCTTTTTCAAATACGCCCCTATTTTTTGGTTGAGCGAATTTGCTTGTCTTGCGTGCGAATCATTACTTTTAAGCTAGAAAGCAAAATACCATGTACTAGGCAACCCTCATCCTGTTATTTAACGATTGCCAAGAAAACTGTAAATTCGATACGCTCCATTTGCTTCTTTTTTATTAAAATTATAAAGGAAAAACAAAAATTAAATAGAATATAGAATTTAGTAGATAACATAAAGGAGAAAACAACTTAATGAAAACACCACCATTTACAACTTCCTCAATTTAAATTCAAATTTGAGGAGGAAACTTAATGCAGGCTTTATTAGTAATTGATGTACAAAATGGATTAGTTGACCTCGCACAATGTAATGATACATTAGCGAATATTGAACAATTAATTCAAAGATTTCAAACACAACAAAAACCAATTATTTTCATTCAGCATTTCGATGAGACACAGGAAAGTGTGCTTCACCCCGCAAACATAGGCGCACAAATCATTGAGCGCTATCAGCCATATATAGAGCACCTTGTTATCAAGAAAACGCCAAGCGCCTTTTATCAAACAAACTTGCAGGAACTATTAGCAAGTTTAAGTGTTGAACATGTATATATCACAGGCTTCAATACGGAGTTTTGCTGTCAATTTACAGCCATCGCCGCCTATGACCGCGGCTTCCGCACAACCTTTATCGAGGATGCGACAAATACAGTGAACAATTCGGATACCTATGAAATGTCAGGCTTAGATATTCGAGATTTTGTCGGAACTGTGCTGCATTGGTCAAATGTCATTGAGGTGCTGGATATAGAGGAGTATTTGGAAAGCTAGTAGAAAAAAAGCAACCTCCTTTTTGCGGTGGTTGCTTTTTTCGATACATTCGCTACTGCCTTTTGTGCCGATAAAATTAATATACAAAAAATCCATACTAATAAGGTAAATAAAATAGTCGACATCCATGTACTGATAGCTGTCTCTTCATCTTTTTATTTTTTTCATAATACTGACTGAGCTTAAACAAAAATAATTACTAAGATTGGTGCACCGTAAACTGCAATAAAATGAATATTTCTCACCTCATATAGTAGATATTAGGAACTTATAAAGCTTTGACTTCCTGTATATTAGCAAATATATTCAATGTATAATACAGTTGGATTAAAGAAAGTGGTTCGTTCTCTTTAACCTGTTTTTCTAAATTATTATTTGCAGAAAGCTTCAATTGTTCGAAAAACATTTCAAACTCTTCGCTATTAAATAGTAAATTAGAAAGAAGATATGCTACAATAGGCTCCTCTACTGCATCATCTATTTCCGTTTTAAAACTCTGTATCAATAACAACGTATCCTCTTGTGTTAATTCATTCGTTAAATCCAATACATTTAGTAAAAATAAAGATTCTTCAAAAGTTAATTCTTTTTTTTGTTTATTCCATAGCTCTCGAAGCGAAAATTCCTTCAATAAGTCATTCCCCAACAAATTAAGCGTTTTGAAATAGAAGTATAAATCTCGAAAATCACCTCTAGGTATAACTTCTGAATTTATTTTTTCTTTGATTAATTTTTGATTTTTAACATCTATATCCGAATTCACCATTTTAGAAAGCGCCACAAAATAATAAGTTTCAAATGCATTGGCACTAGTCATGTCAAATGGTAGGGAATCCATATTTATTTTTTGTTTACTGTCATTTATATTTAATAATTGATCAATATGGTAAACAAAAAACATATTTTCTAAAGAAGGTACTGTTTTGAATAGAGGAGAAAAACCACCATTTGTCCCTTGCTGTAATAATAAAGTGTTTCTTAACCCCTCCTTTCCATTCACCTCACTATCTAAATACTGAAGAAATTCTATTGCTATTAAAATCCCCTGTTCTTCAGAGTTTTCATCAAAAAATACATGCCAACCTAAATCTTCATTTTGATTTTGCACAAGCAGATTATATAATTTCTTTTCTAAATCAGGCGCTTGATAACCTGTGTATTTGGACCAGCCCATATAAATGTTCATATCAAATAAATTCCAATTATCCTGCTTATTTAATTTTCGAATGAATGTATCATACATTTCTTTTGGAATACTCTTTTTCATCCCTATTCGCTCAAGTGCTTGATATCCATTTAAAATTGCATTAAATTCTTCAGATTCTATGTTCCAATCTTGCACTGCCTTTACTAGCCATGCCTTGGTGTGCTCACTCACTTCTAAATTTAAATGATGCAATATAGCTATTGCTTGAGATGTAGAATAGATTAGCACTCCTTTATCATCTTCTACTTCCAAATTAGAGCGATAGGCTCCATTATCTAATAATAATTCATTTAAGATCACTTCAAAAACTGCTATTTCATCTTTGTCTATTTTTAATTTCAGCATTTTTATTAATTCCATTGCATAAAAAAGATCATTCATTTGATTTATATTATCACTTTGGTTTTTCAACACTTCTAAATCTTTGAATAGAAAGCTCTTTAAATCATTTTTCTCACTTTCGTCAAACTGATATTCCAAGAGTAGTAAGGATTTAACCATGAAATAAGTTGAGTACAATGTTCCAAATTGATGTTGGTAAGGTTGAATAGATATTTGCCCTTCTGGCATTAATAGTTTATTTTTCAATCTTATGTATTTTTTCTTCACTTCCGTTTCATACGGGAGGTTTTCTAAACTTACAACTTCATATGGTTTACTTTCAATAAAAACTCTTGCCTTTTGTCCTTTTATTAGCATTATTATCCCTATACTTGTTATTAAAAGAACAATCGCTAGTAATATTTTCAAATTAATTTTCTTCATCCTAATCTCCTATCCCAACTTCCAAATCATAAACATGAAATTCAATATTGTCGCTTATCCATACTTTAACAAAATAAAAACATACTGTATATCCGTATTTACCGCAATTCTCGTACTTTATTGCGGTAAATATGGATATACAGACTTCCAATAAAACGGTAAAATTTAAGAATAAGCATTTTTTAAAGGTTATAATCTTTTTTGCATATATACAAAGGAGGAGATTGTATTGAAAAAATTGAAAACGCTTTTGGCTATATTGTTTTCAGCATTATTATTAAGCGCATGTGCAACGAAGGATGTGCTTGTATATGAAGGAGAAAGTGAAAATTGGCACGTAATATATACTATTACAAAGACATCGGATGATTCGTATGATTATAACCTTCAGTACCACTATAAAGGAAATAAACAAGAGTTAAAGAAATTTGATGAAATCGCCTTTCGTTTTGAAACACCTTTAAGCAATAGTGGTGGTGCTATACCAATCACTTTATTAAATTTGGACGATGAAAGTAAAGCAGTATTTGAATCAAGTGGCCCCCATACAGATGTTTTGTTATTAAATACAACATCAGATTTGAATGTTATTATTACATGGGGGGATAATGAAGAATCATTTGAAATAACGTTTACTGATTGAATTAAGCATGAATGCGAATGATAGACAATTTAAAGTAAAGAATCTTTATTAAAATTGATACACTATATTCTAAAACGTAGATGTATATTATTATTTTATAAAGAGGGCCGTTGGTTAACAACGTTCCAATATAAATGTAAAAGAAGTCCAAACCTACATAACAAAAACAGGTGCAATGGATTATTGTACAATATAGTAAAAAGGCAAGAATATTATTAGAGGCGCAATTTCCAAATACGCAACAAGAAATTGCACATATCATATCAATGCTTGAATAGAGGTTTTCAATCATGTCTCAACATATTTTACTATTTATAGCGCTACTAGTAGTTTGGGCGTTTGCTTTTTGGCATGGCTATGCATACCGATTACCCTATACAAGTATGGAGGATCCTAGTATTGGTGATTTTCTAGCCATTACGCTCTACAATGATTCTACTTATTTCATTGGAGCCGCATTTTTAATCATTGGCTTTTATACGTATACGAAAAAGCCAACATCTATTGTCATACAGCGTTTTTTTTATTTAATGTCTGTTGCAGGCATTGCGATTACTTATGCAAAACCCGCCAGCTATAAAATTCCTATTACTTATGAAATCGAAATACTGGCTGTGAGCTTTTCTGCATATTTTTTACTATACTTCTTTGAATTTTTCCCTATGACAGGGAGAGCAAAATGGTTCCATCAAATAAAATGGTTAACGTTAGGACTTGCTATTTTTATTAATACTTTAAAGTTGATCGAACAGCTAGTTCATTTTCAACATAATCGACTCATTACTATTTACCTCACTGATGCGCAAGTTACATGTAGATAATCGTATGCAAATTGTGATGAAGGCGATGGAGGATGGCTTGCTAACAACACAATAGTATTAAAGAAAAAAAGCAACTTCCCTTTTTTATGGTAGTTGCTTTTAGACTTTAATGGCTGTTCATCGAATCCTTATATTGCTTTAGTAAATCCTCAGCTAAACGATCTACTGTATAATTATCTGTTATATTTCCTTCTAGCGCCATTTGATTGATTAGTTTCTCCACTTTCAAAGTATTTTCATACTGTGCTAACACATCCGGGTGTGTGAAATAATCATCTGTTGACACATTGTATTTTATGGATAAAATTTCTATTATTTCTTGCATTTGCGGTGAGTCGGTTTGTTGGAATCCCATTTTAGTTTGAAGAGCATAGTCCATTACTTCATCTTCTCTGACTGGCATATTTTGCTCATTCGCCATTTGTTGAAGAAGCTTTGATTTAAGCATACGATCCAACAATTCCTCATCTGTTAAATCAAATTCAAGCTGATTATATTCATGCACGAGTTCTACACTTTCCTTGTGTTCGGCAAATTCCTGCTCTGTAATTTCAATCTGTTTGATTTCTTGCAACAGGATTGAATCTTCCTTTGCACTGCAAGCCGTAGAAAATACAAGCACTATGCCTAATAGCCATGCATAATTTATTTTGCTCATACTATCTTCTCCCAACTCATAAAAACGCTAGCTTCTTCACTCCGTAAATTTCGGCTTACGCTTCTCCACAACCGCCTGCACACCTTCCTGAAAATCTGCAAGCTCTGTGACGAGTCCCATTTGTGAGGAAATATAGTCGAGCGATGAGCGCAAAGACATCGTTTGACTTTGATAGACCGCGCGCTTAATAAATTGAATCGCCGTGGTTGGCCCATTTGCTAATTTTTCTGCATAAGCTTGCGTATACTGCTCTAGCTCTTCATCCGGCACAACAAATGTCACAAGCCCTGCTTCCTTTGCTTCATCTGCTGATAAGATACGCGCTGTCCATAGCATATCGAGCGCCTTATCAATGCCAACAAGCTTTGGTAAAAAATAGGCTCCACCATCTCCAGGCACAATGCCTACATTGACATAGCTCTCGGAAAATTTCGTGAACTGTGCGACGATGCGAATATCGCACATTAATGCCATATCAAGCCCTGCACCAAAGGCAAAGCCATGCACCTGTGCAATAACGGGCTTATCGATTTCTTCTAATAAAAGTGGCACACGCTGGACACGTTTCCATAAGGAATTTTTGCGGGCCAGTGCGGTTGACGTAATATCATCCTTACTTTCGAAAAATCCTTTGCCTGCTGCCATTGCCTTAATATCTCCACCTGCACAAAAGCATTTACCGCTTCCTTTAACAATCAACACGCGAATTGCGTCATCATCGCGCACCATTTCAAGCGCCTGAATCCATCTCGCTAGCATATCCTCACTAAAGGCATTCATCGCTTCAGGACGATTGAGTGTGATTGTTGCAATTCCATCCTGTACATCAAATAATAAGTCAGCCATTCAAAATCCCCCTTATTGCGTCGTCATCCAAGCCCAGACATCTTCAACCTGTAATAAATCTGCTGCTAGCTGCTCTTGCCAGTAATGTGCTGTAAAGCCTTCATCACGCCATGCCCATAGGCGACGCGTATAATGCTGCAAGCTATGCTCATAGGTCACACCGATTGCAGCATGCACTTGATGTGCGGCAGTCGCCACGGTTTTACTCGCTTCATCTAAACGAATACTAGCGAATGCGACTTCGAATCGCTCTGTTTCGTCTACAAGCGAACCTGCCATATTTTCAATCGCTGCTGTTGCAATCGCTGCCTCACCTGCAAGAATCGCTAAATGCTGCTGGACAAGCTGGAAGCGATGAATCGGGCGGCCGAATTGCTCTCGCTCCTTAGAATAGCGAACCGTAAGCTGAAATGCTTTGTCGAGTGCACCAGCAATAGCAGATAATTTTGCGGCGGTTGCATATTTTATAAGCTTTTGAAATTGTAGCTCATTGACTTCAATTTGAGCGATGATTTCAGCCTGCTCGAAGCTCACTGTATCACGCGGTTCAGCTGCTAAATTTGTTGCATACGTCATTTCTGCCTGTATTAAATCTACAGCAACTAGCTTTGTGCTATCATTCTCTTTAGCGAAAGTAACGAGCTGCTGCGCAGTTCTTGCCCATGGGACATGATGAATAGTCCCATCAAGTCGGCCGTTCGTTAGTGTAAGCGTTTGCTGTTCGTTCAATAAGATGGTTGTTATCGATGAAAATGGTGTCAGCCCAACAAGCTCTATGATAAAATTAGCAAGCGTATGCTCAAGCACAGGCGCTGGCACTGCATAATAACCTGTTAGCTGATAAAGCGCCAACAAATCAGCAATATCTCCATTTGCCCCACCATGCTGCTCAGCTACAGCAACTTTCAACAGCTCATTATCCTCTAGTTGCTGCCATAGTGCGGTTGCCCATTTTTCTTCTTCCAGCAAATCAACCGTTTCTTTTGTCACAAAATCTTTGCACATCTTTTCAAAAACGTCTGATACGATTTCTAACATTTCACTCATTGCGCAACAACCCCTTTCGCTACAATGCCGTACAGTACCTCTGATGTACCACCTCTTATTGTAAAGCCTGGTGCATGGAGGATGGATTCTGCCATATAGCGATCAAATGCGCGCTCTGCTTGCAAGTTTGGATACGCTCGAACAAGCAATCGTGCAATTTCAGGTATTTTTTGCTCAAATTTTGTGCCAATGCTTTTGACAAGTGCGGCTGGAATGCCTACTTCTCCGCCTTCCTCTAACACTTGTGCTACGCCAATCGATAAATTGCGCAAGCTCCACATTTCGGCTAATAGCTTGCAAGCCGTTGCTAAACCAACCGTATCCTTTGCCTTTTTTAATTCAATAATTAATTCATTTAATAGTGGAAATGTGCTCAAAATACGCTCAGGACCACTACGCTCAAACGCAAGCTCCGCTAAGCCTTGTGCCCAACCATTACCGAGTGTTCCAACAACCATGGCATCAGGTACAAAAACATTATCGAAAAACACATCGTTAAAATGTCTTTCCCCTGTTAAATAAGGAATCGGCGTAATCGTTACACCGGGTGCATGCAAATCAAGTATTAATTGGCTCAACCCTTTATGCTTATGCTGCTCATCATAAGGTGCTGTGCGAACAAGCGTCACCATGTAATGCGCATCATGTGCGTTACTAGTCCACGTCTTCGCCCCGTTCACAAGCCAGCCACCATCTACCTTTTCAGCCTTCGTTCGGACTGATGCTAAATCAGAGCCACTATTCGGCTCACTCAGTCCAATCCCAAAAAAGCAATCCCCTTGAATAATTTTCGGTAGGAAAAACCGGCGCTGCTCCTTCGTTCCAAAGCGTAACAACAAAGGTCCCGTCTGTCGATCCGCAAACCAATGTGCAGCAACGGGCGCACCTGCCGCCAAAAATTCCTCCGTTAAAATATAGCGATCAATCGTGCTACGCTCGCTACCCCCATACGCACTTGGCCAAGTCATACCAATCCAGCCTTGTGCTGCTACTAATTTTGAAAAAGCAGGATCACTCCCGCTTAACCATGAATCACATTTTGTTCGAAATGTTCCTTCCTTGAGATGCTGCTGCAAAAAAGCGCGCACCTCTAAACGAAACGCTTGCTGCTCTTTCGTAAATTGCACAACTGGTAATTTCATTTCTCCCATCCCCTTTTGTCATGCTTCCCCTCTATTTTATCGCCTGCTAGGTGTAAATGTCTAACAATTTTGAATTGCATTTAATTTTCAGAATTGTTTGTGTGCCAGGCACCGTCCAAACCGTCCATTTTTTCTAGCTGCTCAATAAAGTTTCTCGACTTTAAACGTATGCCCGTCTGCTCCTCATAAATCGTTGTCACGATTTTCTTAATAAACATCTTTGTCTGTGGCTTTAAATCAAGCTTACCAACTTGCTCAATCGGCATCATATAAAACATACGGATGAGCTTGAGTTGCGTCGGTGATAAGCGAATAATATACGGGTCATGATGGTAGCAACGATGGCATAAAAAACCGCCTTGTGCAAAAGAAAAGGCAAACTCACCATCTGCTGCGCCACAGGAAGCACAGGCATGTAAAATTGGCTGTACTCCTGCGAACGGTAGCATTTTCCAATCAACAAATAGTGCGATGGCTTCTGGGTCATAGCCTTCATCTATCGCAAGTAATGCTTGCCTGACAACTTCAAAGGCAAAAGGCTGTGGTTCTCCCTCTTCCACTAAACGGTCTACTAGCTCTCCGATATAGCTTGCATATGCGGTTGCACGAATATCGGTTTGTAATGTGCGCATCGCATTTAAATGCTCCCCCTGTTGCAAAGTGCCCATCCCTGTTGTTCGTTGCACCAAATACAGACCATACATAAAAGGCTGCGTAATACCTGCTAAGCGGCTTGTTGGTTTTTTCGCACCGCGCGCCATAACAGCAACTTTTCCTGCTTCACGTGTCAGCAATGTGACGATTTTATTGGATTCTCCATAAGCTCTTGCCTTCAAGACGATTCCTTCCCACTTATGTAACATCAATAGCCCCCCTTTCATTTTTATTCTACGTTTTTCGAGATTTATTCCATGTTTTTGAAGGTTTATTCTACGTTTTTTCGGTTTTATTCTACGTTTTTAGAAGTTTATTCTACGTTTGTCCAATGTAAGCAAAAGAAACTCCCACATCACAGCGGGAGTTTTTCTTTTACTTAATATTCATCCTCGCGGAAGCCAAAGTCACGTAAATGTGTTTGTTTATTACGCCAGTCTTTTTGTACTTTTACCCATAGCTCTAAGTATACTTTTGAACCGAGTAGCATTTCGATATCTTTGCGTGCTAACGTGCCGACTTCCTTCAATAATGCACCGCGCTTACCGATAACGATTCCCTTTTGTGAATCGCGCTCCACCATGATTGTTGCTTGTACGCGAATCATATTTTCGTTTTCTTCATCGCGTTTAATTTTATCGATGACAACTGCAATCGAATGCGGAATTTCTTCGCGCGTTAAATGCAGCACTTTTTCACGAATGAGCTCTGAAATAATGAAGCGCTCAGGGTGATCTGTCACTTGGTCCGCTGGATAATATTGTGGACCTTCAGGTAGATATTCCTCAAGCTTTGCTAATAAATTTTCAACATTATTTCCTTGTAGTGCGGAAATTGGGACAATCTCACTGAATGGATACTTGTCTTTATACGATTCAATAATCGTAATTAATTCGTCTGGATGCACTTGGTCAATTTTATTAATGATTAAAAAGACGGGCGTTTGATTACCAGCTAAAAGCTCTAAAATAAACTCGTCCCCTTTGCCGATTTTTTGTTCAGCGTTGACCATAAACAAAATGACATCGACTTCACGCAATGTATTTTTCGATACCTTTAACATAAATTCACCTAATTTATGCTTTGGCTTATGAATGCCTGGTGTATCGATAAAAATCATTTGCGAATGATCCTGTGTCAGCACGCCTTGCACTTTATTGCGTGTCGTTTGCGGTTTGTCTGACATAATCGCAATCTTCTGTCCAACTACGCGATTTAAAAACGTTGATTTCCCTACATTTGGTCGGCCAATAATTGAAATAAAGCCCGATTTATAGGGATTGTTTGCTTGCTGCATAATCTAAATCCTCCGTTGTGAATGCGCCTGGTAACAGTTCACCAACTGTTGTTTCCTGTACATCACCTTTTAAGTTTGTTAAATAGACTGGCATCTCTGGTGCAAAAAATTCGCTCATCACTTGGCGGCATGCCCCACATGGTGAGCAAGGTTTGTCCGTATCTGCTACAATCGCAATCCCCTTAAATTTCTTAACCCCTTCTGATACCGCTTTAAAAATTGCTGTTCGCTCTGCGCAGTTTGCCATACTATATGCTGCATTTTCAATATTACAGCCTAAATACACCGTGCCATCCTCCGCTAATAATGCTGCGCCTACTGGAAACTTTGAATACGGTACATACGCCTTTTCGCGTGCTACCTTTGATTGTTCCATTAATGTTTGTTTATCCATTCTTGTTGCCTCCTCAAATTACATCAAAACCATTTCGGAAAAAAAATGAGTACTCCGATTATAACACTGCCAATGGCAAATACAAGTACCGCGCCTGCTGCTATGTCCTTTGCTGCCTTTGCCAACGGGTGAATTTCCGCAGTAGCTAAATCCACTACACGTTCAATGGCACTGTTGATCATTTCTGCACCGATGACAAGCACAATAACTAACACGATCACTAACCATTCCAGCGTCGTTAAACCTGTTAACAAGCCTGCAATCGTGACGATACATGCACTCGCTAAATGAAAGCGCATATTTTGCTCCTTTGTTGCTGCTACTATCCCTTGAAAAGCATAAATAAAGGAGCGGAAAAACTTGCGAATATCCATTATGCCTCGCGCCCTAAGCCAAAGGATGATAGAATTGCATTTTGCTTATCAAACATTTCTTTTTCATCTTGCTCATTCATATGGTCATAGCCTAATAAATGAAGAAAACCATGTACCGCTAAAAAGCCTAGCTCCCGCTCGAATGAATGCCCATAGTCATCTGCTTGCTCCTGCGTGCGCTCTACGGAAATAATAATATCACCTAAAATGCGTGGTAGCCCTTCACCAATGATTTCTGTTTCGCCTTCTCCTAATTCCTCTAATGCAAAGGAGATGACATCAGTTGGCTGATCTTTATCACGGTACTGTCGATTGATTTCATGAATAGCTTCATTTGTCACAAATGTAACAGACAGCTCACTGTTATCATCAACCTGTTCCTCGCTTGCTGCATGTTGCAATAAGCGTTCAACTAAATCGATATGCGTCTCTTGCACCGTGTTCGTTTCATCTAAAAAGTCAATCATTAACGTCATAGATTGTCCTCCTATTTTGGATATTCAATACGTGAATGGAATGTACCATTCAGTGTTTCACATAATACATCTTCAATTATTTTTAATTCCTTTAAGGAAATATCGCATTCATCAAATTGATCATCCTGCACACGGTCCTGAATAATAGACTGTACAAGCTTTTTAATTTTTTCAGCATTTGGCTCTTTCATTGATCGTACAGCAGCCTCTACACTATCTGCCACACTAATAACTGCTGCTTCCTTCGTTTGTGGCTTCGGTCCTGGGTAACGGAATGCTGCTTCATCAACATTCATGCCTTCTTCCTTCGCTTTATAAACGAAAAACTTCAACAAACTTGTACCATGATGCTGCAATGCAATATCAATAATTTCCTGTGGCATTTTATGCTTGCGCAATAGCTCTGCACCATCTGTCGTATGTGCGATAATAATATCCGCGCTCGATTGTGGTGGCAATGTGTCATGTGGGTTAATACCCGACATCTGATTTTCGATGAAGAAGGTAGGTCTTCTCGTCTTTCCTACATCATGGTAATAACAGCCAACACGCGCTAATAGCCCATCGGCACCAATTGCCTCACAAGATGCTTCTGCTAAGTTTGCCACCATAATACTATGATGATAAGTACCTGGGGTTTCTGTTAATAATTTTCTAAGCAACGGATGATTTGGATTGGACAGCTCAATTAATCGCATCGTTGACAATATGCCAAATGCCGATTCAAAGAACGGTAGTAGCCCCATTGTCAACGCACCAGAAAGCACCGCTGAAATGATAGCTGCTGTAAAATAGAAACCTACCTCTGTTATACCATAACCTGTCTGTGACATGAGTAAATAGAAACTAATAAATAACATATTGACGATGGATAAAATACCACATGCCTGTAATAGAGAAGAACGTTTTTCAAGGCTGCGCATAAAGTACAATGTCGTAAAGCCACCAAACATAATATACAAGGCAATATCCATTTGCAGCACTGCAGCATAGCCACTATGGAACATAACACCTGCTGTCGCTGCAGTCATTACCGTCACAATCGCTGCCACTCGGTCATCTACAAGCAATCGAAGAAGCATTGTGGCAAGCGCCACTGGGAATAAAAATGCAACCATTACATCAAAGTTATCTGCCACAACACTAATTAATTTCATAATAATGATACATATTGTATAAACAAAGGTTGTTACAAGTAACTCATTGCGAAGTTTCGGTATCGGTTTTTTTGAACGTTCAAAAACAATATATAGAAAGGTCATCTGTAAGAAAATTAAAATGAGTAGTCCAAAAACTGGCTTTAATGACCCTTTCGTATCGAGCATACCTAACAATTCTAGTTGCCGATATATTTCTCGGTCAATCAGCTCACCTTCTTGTACGATAATTTGTCCTTGTAAAATACGTGTTGGCTCTACCATGTCACGTGCTTGTCGCACACGTAAAGCCGTCTTTTCTTCATCCAACACTTCCGTTTCTACAATGGCTGCCCGTCCAAGCGTAATCGCTGTATTCAGCAATGGCTCTGCTATCGTGGATTGCTGACGTATTTTACTGTCAATTTCATTGCGAATCGTTAATATTTGATCTCTGCGAAACGGTCGATCTAACGTATTCTCTACAATTTGCGCCAAGCTATCTCTCGTAGTGGTTAATAGCTCCTCGTCAATTGTTAACAGAACCTCTAGCTGTGTATTACCAATGCTTAAAGAATTTTGCGATTCAGTAATATCCCTTAAGCTTGTTTTTAATTGCTCTACCTTTTTTTCTATTGGATCATCTTTTGTCTCTTTTCTTACATCAAGCACAATATCAAAAATCGATGTGATAATGGCTGTTCGATGGTCTGCCACTTCTTCATTAAAAACATAAACGGGCTCTATAGACTTTTCTGCATTATCGCGTTCTCTTTCAGTTTTCACTGAATCTTCTATCGTTTTTACAGAACGAATTGTTTCGGGTGCAAGCTGTAGCAATTGTATATCATATGTAATGCCTCTTACATTGCCTGCCATAAATAAAAATTGAATCGTTGCTGTAATTAAGAGGACTAGAATTAAGAAATAACGAAATTGAACGACTTGCATTATGTTTTTTAACTGTTTTCTCATTGCACACCTCCACTTCTTATTTTACCAATTTTTGAGCGTGATTTCATGTCATTTTCGTGGATTTGCTAAAAGGAACTATTTTTCTGAAATATTATCTTTTAAAAAGTTAAAGTATTTTCCTGATTATAAAGGTTAGGGCTGTTTGAAAAGTGAGTACCTTTTCAAACAGCCCTCGTCATTCATTATAACTCCTGCTCTACATATGCTTGAATAACTTTTGCTACAAGCGGGTGGCGCACGACATCCCCTTGCTCAAGCATTTGGAAATGAATATCTTTGACATATTTCAATGTGCGCTCTGCAATAATAAGACCTGACTCTGTATTTTTCGGTAAATCAATTTGTGTTTTGTCACCTGTAATAACCATTTTAGAGCCAAAGCCAAGGCGTGTTAAAAACATTTTCATTTGCTGATGCGTTGTATTTTGTGCCTCATCCAAAATGACAAATGCATCATCTAACGTACGACCGCGCATATAGGCTAATGGCGCAATTTCAATTGTGCCGCGCTCAATTAGTCGCTGCGTTTGTTCCACACCGTAAATATCGTGTAGTGCATCATAAAGTGGGCGTAAATATGGATCAACCTTCTCTTTTAAATCACCTGGTAAAAAGCCTAGTGATTCACCTGCTTCAACAGCAGGTCGAGTTAAAATAATGCGCTTTACATGCCCGTTTTTCAACGCTTGCGTCGCCATAACAACCGCTAAATAAGTTTTCCCTGTGCCAGCTGGGCCGATACCGAAAATTAAATCGCGATGGCGAATGGCGCGTATATATTCACGTTGTCCAATCGTTTTTGCACGAATCGGTCTACCTTTCGTATTGCGTGCAATTTCTTCCTCATAAAGCTCTGAGAAATATTCAATTGTTCCTTTATTCGTCATTTCAATAGCCGTTGCTACATCTCGCTGATCAACATTAATTCCTTTTCGAATCACTTGCAGCAGTGCATGTAATACAGATTTAGCCTGTTCTTTCTTTGTCTCATCATCACCCGCAATTTGCACAACTTCCCCACGTGTAATGACTTGTACTTTATACGTTTCTTCAATTAATTTAATATTCGCATCCGACATGCCTAATAGCATAACCGCTTCATTCGGATTATCTAACTGTAATTGTGAATTTTTTTCTGACATTCCAACGCTCCTTAATGAATAGGATAAGGTTTTGCAATATTTTCATTTATTAAATAAAGAACCTTCCCCTTTACTTTACCACCTTCAAATTGAATGTGTAAAAGGTTTTCTTTCTTAATTCTACTTTTCATTGGTAATGATTGACTCAATTTTTCATGCAATAACGGCATAATGCGCGATTCAATATGTTCCTCCGTCAATGTTTCTACTACTTTTTCTCTCGTCTCTATTTTTGCAATACGTATATACCGTGCTAACCAATCTGGTAATGACAGCGATTTTATTTCTGTCGGTAACCCTTCGTTGGCAAATGTTATATGCCACGCTTCCTCCGTCACAATCTCATATTGGACTTCCAAAGGGATGATAAAATCGCTTTCTAACCAATAATCTGCATACACGTCACCAACCGCGCCGATTAGCAGTTGCTTCTCTCCTACAACCATGAGCCCCGATACAAGCGTATCTCCTTTATACACGGTCGTATTAGGTGCCACTTTGCGTTCGCCGCTTTTAATATCAAAATGAGTAATGACGCCACTATTTCGCGCAATTAGATGATAATAGCCATCGTTATTTTCCTTCACTTCATTTTTCGGCGCTAGCTGGGGCTGAATGGTCATTTTACTGCCCACTTTTGCAACATGTACCCAGGAATATTCACGAAAGCTTTGCATAATGAATTCACGCACTTCCTGATCTGTTGGCAAGCTTTTTTTTAAGATTGGTGCAGCAAATTCCTCTTGTACTAAGCGCTCAATCGCAAATTTTTCTTCAGGTGTCGTTGCTTGTACGTCAATTTCCCAAATCCAATAATTGCAAAGCATCGGTATGAGCCAAAGGCAAAGTAGGCTAATAAAGGTTGTAAGTCGCTTTGGCAGTAGCTCGTCTGTTGTTAAATAATGCAGCTTCAATTTGACACGGTATTTGCTACGTGCTTTACGCAACACACCGATATGCTGGCGTGCCAATTCAAATTGTAGCGCATCCTTCGTCGAACGTAGATGATAGATTGCGATGTGATGGCTATGTAAATATTGTAGTAAATCATTTGTTTTTTGATTTTTTTGCACAGACACGCGCACACGTCGATAGTCGATTTTATGCATTCTTTTCAATTTGTAGTGCATGTAATTTTTCGCATGAGACGGTAAAGCCATTCGTCGCTAAAACCGTGACAGTAATGCGTTCTCCCATAATATGCACAACATAATCTTCTATCATACACGAGCAACTCGCTTCAGATGCAGCTATGATGCGATAATTGCCATGCCATTTAAATAATTGAAAGTTTGTCATTTCAAATATAGCAGCCATTTGAAATAGTTTTTTCATAAAAACAGCCTCCCTTTCTCGTACTATATGCAATAGAAAAAGGAGGCATGTATAAGTTTAACGTACTTGACGCTGTTTCGCTTTTGGTAGACCTATAATTTCCGCAGCGACAACCGCTTGAATGAGCGCTTTCTTCGTTGTTGGAGGAGTAAATACAGCTGTTTCTCGCTCCTTCATTTGTGCTACACGAGGTGTTTGCTCAATATTTTGTCGTGCTGTTGAAGGTCTGTGAATCACTTCTGGCACTTCTACTTTTTCCACAACAACTGGCTCTGTTTTTGACTTTGGTGGTACAGGCTTAGACGCCTGCCATTGCTGTTCCACCTCGGCCTTTTTTTGTTCAAGCTGTCCAAAAATTTCATTAGCGAAATCTTCTAACGTTCTAGCTGGCTTTGTCTTCGTCTGACGTGGCTCGTTTTTAGGTTGCGATTGCTCATTAAATGGTGGCATGCTTTTCGTGTTTTTAGGTTTCTCTTTTTTACTATTAAATAAAGAGGAGATAATCGCGATTACAATAAAGCCAATTATTGCTTCCATTTAAGCAACCTCCCTTCTAGCTTATGCGATGCACTATTTGTTTTGCGTATTGTCATCATTTGTTGACTTAGCGATTGAATCACGCATCATCGTATCCGCTTGAATGTTTTTGTAGTTCATATAATCCATAATGCCAAGGTTGCCTGAACGTAAAGCTTCCGCCATCGCCATCGGTACTTCTGCCTCTGCCTCTACAACTTTCGCCTTCATCTCTTGCACTTTCGCTACCATCTCTTGCTCTGAGGCAACAGCCATTGCACGGCGTTCTTCCGCTTTTGCTTGCGCAATATTTTTATCCGCTTGCGCCTGCTCAATTTGTAATTCTGCACCGATGTTTTTACCGATGTCCACATCCGCAATGTCAATGGATAAAATTTCGAATGCTGTACCTGAATCTAAGCCTTTTGATAAAACTGTTTGTGAAATTAAATCTGGATTTTCTAAAACCACTGAATGTGATTTAGAAGAACCAATTGTTGAGACAATCCCTTCGCCAACACGAGCAATAATTGTATCTTCACCCGCACCACCGACTAAACGATCTAAGTTTGTACGCACTGTAATACGTGCCTTTGCCTTTACTTCAATCCCGTTAATTGCTACACCTGCGATAAATGGTGTTTCAATTACTTTCGGGTTAACCGACATTTGTACTGCCTCTAATACATCACGACCTGCTAAATCAATCGCAGCCCCACGCTCAAATGATAATTCAATATTGGCACGGTGCGCAGCGATTAACGCGTTTACTACGCGGTCTACGTTACCACCTGCTAAATAATGTGACTCTAGTTGATTAATCGTTACTTCAATCCCCGCTTTATGTGCCTTAATTAAAGGATTCACAATGCGTGATGGAATTACGCGACGTAAACGCATCCCAATTAATGTGAAAATACTTACACGAACTCCTGCCGCTAATGCACTAATCCACAGCGTTACTGGAACGAATGTGAAGAAGATTGCTAGGACGATAAAAATAGCAACGATAATAATCGTTAAACCAATGATACCTGCATCTTGAAACATATTATAATTCCTCCATTTCTTCTATTGCTCGCACAACAATGCGTGAGCCTTCTACCTTAATAATTTCTACTTGCTTACCAGCGTCGATATAGCTGCCATCTGACACAGCATCAACACGTTCACCGTCAATGAAAACGACACCTGCTGGTCTAAACGGTGTGACAGTCTTACCTTTTTTGCCAATAAGCTCAAGTCGATTGACATTGGAAACATAACCTTCCTCTGTCGTTGTTGCATCTTTTAACACCAATTTGTTAAACATATGCAACTTTTTGCCAAAGAATTTCATAAGTATCACCATTCCTATAACTGCAATTAACATCGCAATTAAAATTGAATACCCCATTTGAACAAAATCAGCCCCTGCTAAAAGTAAGCTTAATACAATTAGCACGCCACCTATAATTCCAACAATGCCTCCGGGGACGAAAAATTCCGCAATTATAAGGATTATACCAATAAGTAGCAGTAAAATCGATTCATAGCCTGCGAATCCTGCAATCAAATGGCCAAAGAAGAATAGACCAAGTGCGGATAAGCCCATAATGCCAGATACACCAAAACCTGGTGAATAAAGTTCAATAACTAAGCCAAGGCTTGCAATCGATAATAAGATTGGGATGACAATAGGATTTGTGACAATGCGCGTAATTTGCTCAGCGACTGTCGGTTCCATATTAATCACTGTACTATCCGCTAAACCTTCTTTTGCTAACACTTCCTGTAAGCTTGATACAATTCCATTCGAGTAATCCACTTCCAACGCCTCTGCTGCTGACAATGTTAAATACTTGCCTTTAGGTGCTCGATACTCGCTCATATCGACTGTTGGATCAGCCATCGCTCGTGCATACTCTGGATTTCGATCTGTGCTTTCTGCCGCAGCTATCATTTGTGTAATCCAAGCACTTTGTGCCTTTAATTCTGCTGCGTTGCCAGTACCGTCAATAACGCCTGCTGAGCCGATGGTCGCATCTGATGTCATATAAATAGCATCTGCATTCAATGCAATCAAAGCCCCTGCTGAATGCGCTTTCGTATTAATAAAAGCGATGACGCGTATATCGGATTGTTTGATGATTTTTGCGATATCTTCTGCTGCATCTGTGAAGCCACCGGGCGTATGTATTTCAAGCACGATTGCTTCTGCACCATGACTCTCTGCATCTTGAAATGCACGTTGTAAAAAAGCTGCTAATCCTTTTTCCACATTGTTTTCAATCGGCACATGGTATACTTTGCTTTCGGCAAATGCTTGTGTAGGAAATGCTAAAATAATCGATAGCATCAAGAGTACAAACCAACTAAGTATTCGTGTCCTTTTCATCACATTTCTCCTTGTATATTATATTTAAGGTTTTTATCTCTCGATGTTTTATAGGATG
>NZ_PYWN01000077.1 GCF_003049505.1 Metasolibacillus meyeri | reverse complement strand
AGATGTGTATAAGAGACAGATCTATAATAGCATGCTTGCTTAACTTAACCTGTCACTTCAGTATATAGTAAGTAATAGAAATATTAAAAGCAATTATATCTTACCTAGATTATATTTACTTTCTACAAACTGTCGATCAACTACATAATTACGATGGAATACTGATTCACTTTTTGCTAAAGTAGGCTCTACTAAAATATATTCCTTCTCTACTAAATATTCTACAAACACTTCTAACTCCGTAGAGTACAGGGATAGTTCTTCCTGTTCATGCAATTGTTGAATCGTCCATGATGGCTGTGTCAGCATGATTTCTAAAATATGTTGGGCTGCATCTTGTGTTCGTGAATTAATTAAAAATTCAATTGCTAAAAATAGCAACTCTAGACGCTTCTCTAAACTTTCATCACTCATCACTAGCTCTTCATATAGTTTATAAATAGCTGGCTCAATTTTTTTCACTTGTGACCAAACTGTTACCTCTGGATATAAACCATTGTCAATAATCGATAATCGACCTAAATGATGCAGTGACTCGACAACATGGCTATAGGAATCTAAATAATTCCCACTTTCAAAAAACTCTTTTCCCTCTAAATAGCGGCGGATTAGTTTACTAAATTGAATACCCGTTTTAATTTTACGGCCAAAAAACGGAAATTCTTGCAATTCTGAACGAAGCTTATATAAAAATTCATTACGGTCAAAAATGATTTTCCCGAAGAACAGCCAATCCACTAATCGCTTATGTGAGCCTACAAACAACCATTTTTTCAAACGCTTCTCCGTTAATATATGCATGACCATTTTCTTATCACCGTACATATAATGCTTTGTGAAGATTGAACATTCTTGATCCTTCACAATAATAAGAAGTACGGAATCAAATGCATTCGTAAGATTTAGTGCATCTTCTTTTCTATTTATTAAAATAATACCTAGCGTGTCTGGGTGACTTGCACGCTCCTGATAAATTGGACGTAAAATTTGCTCCATATATACTTCCCTCCAAACAATAATTTACACTCTATTATAGTGTTCTTTCGACAGCAATTGTAAGAAACCCTCTCAATTTTATATATTCTCACTCTAAAATAATTTCATTGTATGTTATAGTGATTAGGGAGGCAAATTACTATGAAAAAATATCAAAATAAAATAAATAAAATTCGCTCATTTGCATTAGCACTCATCTTTATTGGGTTTGTTGTAATGTATGGAGCTATTTTCTTTAGAGAAAATCCAATTTTAGTTATCATTTTTATGACGCTAGGATTAATATGTATGCTCGGTAGCGTTGTCGTTTACGGCTGGATTGGTTTATTATCAACCCGTGCAGTACAAGTTGTTTGTCCAGGCTGTGGTAAATATACGAAAGTATTAGGTCGTGTAGATATGTGTATGTACTGTAATGAGCCGTTAACTTTAGACCCTGCGCTAGAAGGTAAAGAATTTGATCAAACATACAATAAGAAGAAATAAAACTAAAAGCCAGTGAGAAAAATTCCCGCTGGCTTTTTAATGATAGATTAATTTGCTACAGGTATAAATTTTGAGACGATAATGCTGTTGATTGCATTAATATAAGCGAGTGCACTTGCTTTTAAAATATCTGTATCAGCAGCCTTCGCAATGAATTTTTCCCCTGCATGCTCTACTGTAATCTTTACTTTCCCTAACGCTTCTTGACCACGTGATACGCTATTAATATTGTACTCAATAAGCTTCACATCGATATTAGTAATGCTTGCAATGGCAGAGTAAAGCGCATCAATTGGACCTGAGCCAACCGCACTCGATTTAAACACTGCCTCACCTTTATGCACCTTTACACTTGCTGATGGGAAGCTTGCATTGCTGACGACTTGCAAATCATCAAAGCTGAAAAATTGCTCACTATAATGTGTTGCATTCGCATGATTTGCATTATGCTTTTCATAATAATCTTCAACAATGACATATAAATCATGGTCATATACTTCCTTTTTCGCATCTGCTAGCTTTAAAAACCCTTCGAAAATGCCTTCAAATTCATCTGCTGAAAGGTTCGTAAACCCTAGTTTTTCAAGCGCATTTTTCACTGCATGTCGACCAGAGCGAGCAGTTAACACTAATTCCATGTCCTCTAGCCCTACATCCTCTGGGTGAACAATTTCGTAAGCATCACGCGATTTTAATAAACCATCTTGGTGAATACCTGATGAATGAGCAAAAGCATTGTCCCCTGTAATTGCCTTATTCACTTGCACATCCAATCCCATAAAGCTCGATACAAGACGAGATGTATTCATAATTTCCTTCGTATTAATATTGGTGTGTACGTTATATATATCTCCACGTGTTTTAATTGCCATAACAACTTCTTCTAATGCTGCATTACCCGCTCGCTCACCAATGCCGTTGATTGTACACTCCACTTTATCGGCTCCATTTTTAATTGCTGCTAAAGTATTTGCTGTCGCCATACCTAAATCATTATGACAGTGTACAGATAGCAGTACAGAATCATCTGTATTTTTCATGCGATATGCAAGTTTACCAATCATTTCTCCCCATTGCTCAGGCTCCGCATAACCTACTGTATCGGGTACGTTAATCATCGTTGCCCCAGCCTTCATAACTGCTTCAATTGTGTTCCATAAATATTCAAAATCCGATCGCGAAGCGTCTTCTGTTGAATATTGTACTTGTGGTAACAAAGTTTTTGCATATTTGACGGCATCCACACCAATTTGTAAAATTTGATCTTTTGATTTGCTGAATTTTTTTTCTACATGTATATCTGATGTACCTAACACCATATGAATCATCGGATTTTCCGCATATTTTACTGCGTTATAGACTGAATCAATATCTGCTTTCACCGCGCGCGCTAATGCCGTAATCATAATATCACTTGTATTCCCTACCCTTTCAGCAACCGCTTTTACGGCATCAAAGTCACCTTGAGAAGATGCCGGAAAACCAGCTTCAATAATATCAACACCTAGTTTTTTAAGCTGCTGTGCAATCTCTACTTTTTCAAATAAATTTAACTTAGCTCCCGGCACTTGTTCCCCGTCACGTAATGTCGTATCAAACACCCAAATTTTTCTGCTCATTTTCCAACACTCCTTTTTTATTAAAAAAATAAAAAACCCGTCTCTAATAAATAGAGACGAGTTTATACTCGCGGTACCACTCTAATTGACTTCTCCATTACGGAAAAGCCCATCTTATCAGCAGCTAAAACTGCCTATCCTGCTAACGGAGGAATCCGATTGCCCTTACTACAAGTTCAGGGAATAGCTCATGGACGAGTTCAAAATGTGTGTCTGCTGATTTCCACCAACCATCAGCTCTCTTCAAGTACACGGGCATTTTTACTATTTCCACTCAATGCTTAAAATTTATTGTTAAGTAGCATAGTATATGACACAAATACATTTGTCAATATTTTTAGAAAATTTAATTTTTTATTGAATCAATAAAAAAAGTCCCAAAATTCATTGGGACAGTCTTTTCTATAAAGCTTTTTTTCCTTGGTCTTGCATACAGCTTGGACAAGTGCCATACACCTCTAAACGATGTGAATTGACTTTAAATCCTGTCACATGTGAAGCAAAATGCTCTACTTCGTTTAAGCCTGGGTAATGGAAATCCACAATTTTACCACAAGTTTCACAAATCATATGGTAGTGATCGCCTGTTGCAAAGTCGAATCGACTTGCTGCGTCCCCATAAGTAAGCTCCTTTACGAGACCTACTTCACGAAATACGCGCAAATTATTATAAACTGTTGCGACACTCATATTTGGAAACCTATCTTCAAGCGCTTTATATATATCATCTGCGGTCGGGTGATTCATTGACTGAATTAAATACTCTAAAATCGCATGACGTTGTGGAGTAATCCTTACACCAGTAGCCTTTAACGTGTCTAGCGCAGTGTTTAAATGCATTTTAGACATCGCCATGCACCTCTTTTCATACATAATTATTAATTTATAATTGTTATAAATAGTGTAACGAATTCAACCGTATTCTGTCAACAAGGACGTGTATGAAAAATTCTTTTCACACACGCCCTTGCACCAAAGATAGTCGCATGATTGTGCGACTACCGCAGAAGCATGCATCTATAGCTACTAGCTAATATAGAGATAATTTCAAATATTTGTACAATGTATATTGAAATTTCTCATTTAATATTTATCTATTCTCAATTAGCACTAATAGCCACGTAATAAATCTATTTTATTTTCTAAATTACGCTCACCAGCTACCCATTTTTTTAAATTCGGTTTAAAAATTTCAAGCGCGCGTTCAACATAACGAGATGAATGGCTAGAAAAATGTGGCGAAATCGTTACATTGTCTAGCTTCCATAGCTCACTTGCATTTGGTAATGGTTCTACCTCAAAGACATCTAAAACAGCATGTCCAATTAGCTTATTTTGAAGAGCGCGTACTAGCTCAGTCTCTTTTACTACATTACCTCGTCCAAAATTCATGAAAATCGCTGTATCTTTCATCGATTCGAAATGCTCATACGTTAGTAAATATTTTGTTTCATCTGTGCTTGGTAGCATTGAAATAACAATATCTGCTTTCGGCAAATGTTTGTGTAAATCCGCAATCATATGTGTCTCATCCATTGATTCTACCGACTGTCCGCTACGATTACAACCAATTGTATAAACACCAAATACTTGTAAAATACGGCCAATTTCTGCTCCAATTGCTCCTGGACCAATAACTAAGGCAGTGGAGCCATTTAATTCTGAAAGGCTCGTCTTTTTATTCCACTCACCCTTTTTTTGCTGTTCATAAATAAAAGGCAATCCTCGCTTCAATGCTAAAATATGTGCTAGCACCGATTCCGCCATTGGCTTTTTATGAATGCCACGTACATTTGAAACGAAAATTCCTCGCTCAGCAATCGCTTTTGCAGGTATTTTTTCTACCCCCGCTGACGCAACAAAAATCCATTGCAAATTATTAGCGAGTGCGATATTTTCTGCTGTTAAATCTTCACCGTATGTAAAGACAATATCTGCTTTCGCCAATTGTTCTTCACGTAGCTTCGCATCAAAAACAAAATTCACTTCTGGAAACTCAGCTATTAAAGGCTTTCGCAAATCCTCTCTCGGTTCGAACGTAAAATATATTTGCATTATTCTTTGCCTCCATCACGTAAAAATGTTAAAACGTCCTCAATATGATTTTTCACACGCACTTTGCGCCATTCCTTTACTACGATTCCTTTTTCATCAATTAAAAAGGTCGAACGCTCAATTCCCATAAATTCTCGACCATACATTTTTTTCAACACCCAGACATCATATGCTTCCGCTACAGTATGATCGCTATCTACTAACAATGAAAAAGGTAAGTTATGCTTCTCAATAAACTTCGTATGCCTATTTGCATCATCTGTACTGACCCCTAAAATAACTGCATTTAGCTCTGAAAAATCGGCATATGCATCTCGAAAATTACACGCTTCTGTTGTACAGCCTGGTGTCATATCTTTAGGATAAAAATAAAGTACAATATTTTTACCTAAAAAATCGCTTAGTTGCACAGGCTGACCATGTTCATTTTCCAGTGTGAAATTCGGTGCTTCTTTATGTAATAATGTCACTGTCACCACTCCTTCTTTTCTCTATCGTACCGAACTCTGCTTCTCCTTTCAAATTCTTTGGCACGAAAAGAAAATTCGGTCTACAATAGAGGTGAATCAAATTATTTGGAGGAACAAAAATGAAATATACAAAATCAGAAGCTTTGCATGAAGAAGCATTACAACATATCGTCGGTGGTGTAAATAGCCCATCACGCTCTTATAAAGCGGTCGGTGGCGGAGCACCTGTCGCAATGGCATACGGAAAAGGTGCTTATTTTTACGATATCGATGACAACCGCTACATCGATTATTTAGCAGCATATGGTCCAATCGTGACAGGGCATGCACACCCATATATCGCAAAGGCCATTGCACATGCAGCTGAAACAGGTGTGCTTTTCGGTACAGCAACGGAACATGAAGTTACATTTGCTAAAATGCTAAAAGAAGCCATACCAACATTGGATAAAGTGCGCTTTAACAACTCCGGTACAGAAGCAGTCATGACGACAGTGCGTATCGCTCGCGCCTATACTGGACGCACGAAGATGATTAAATTTGCAGGTTGCTATCATGGACATTTTGACCAAGTATTAGTTGCAGCTGGTTCTGGTCCAGCAACATTAGGCTCACCTGACTCTGCCGGTGTACCTGAGAGTGTAGCGACAGAGGTTATTACAGTACCATTCAATGATCCAGAGGCATTCAAACATGCCATGGAGCGCTGGGGCGAGCAAATTGCAGGTATTTTAATTGAGCCAATCGTTGGAAATTTCGGCATCGTTGAACCAAAACCTGGATTTTTAGAGCTTGTGCATGAAATGGCAAAACAATATGGCGCTTTAACAATTCATGATGAAATAATTACTGCATTCCGCTTCCATTACGGAGCGGCACATACCATGCTTGGTTTAACGCCTGATTTAGTGGCACTAGGCAAAGTCATTGGCGGTGGCCTACCGATCGGTGCATATGGTGGTAAAAAGGAGATTATGGAGACAGTTGCCCCATTAGGTCCAGCTTACCAAGCAGGTACGATGGCTGGGAACCCTGCCTCTATGCAAGCAGGTATCGCCTGTTTAGAAGTGTTAAAACAGCCAGGTATATATGAGGAAATGGATCGCCTCGGTGCTATTTTGGAACAAGGCATTTTAGAGGCAGCAAAGAAGCATAATATAACAATTACAGTAAATCGTCTAAAAGGTGCATTAACTATTTACTTTACAGATGAAAAGGTAGTAAATTATGAGCAAGCGGAAAAATCTGATGGTGAAATTTTTGGACGCTTCTTCAAGCTTATGCTGTCACAAGGTATCAATTTAGCTCCTTCTAAATACGAGGCATGGTTCTTAACAACTGAACATACAGAAGAGGATATTACGGAAACAATTGCGGCAGTTGATTACGCTTTTTCACAGCTTTAAAAAGACTGGCGGCTGATGCCCATATTTTCTAATGATGATATTACACTGCTTGTTATGAAAAGTTTGCAAACAAAAAGATAATTTAACTTAATTCAGTAATGTTTTATGTACCGAAAGCGTAGCGGCAGGTACAATGTTTTATGTACCGAAAGCAAAGCGGCAGGTACAATGTTTTCTGCGCAAAAGCGCAGCGACAGCCGCAATGTTTTCTGCGCTTTCGATACAAAATAAACCTGCTGATTTAAGTTAAGCCTCCGGCGGATATCAGGGATTTTGCCGAGGTGTAATTGATAGAGAAAGATTTTTCATCTTTTTGAGAAGAGGGGTTTGCCAATATGAAATTCGGTGCTCGCATTTTAAAAACTGGTGTCGCTATCGTTTTCGCGCTGTTTTTAGCTGAATTATTTAATTTGCCATCCCCCGTATTCGCTGGGATTGCAGCAATTTTTGCGATTCAGCCGTCGATTTATCGCTCTTATTTAACGATTTTAGAGCAAATACAGGGTAACTTGATTGGAGCTGTTGTCGCTGTTGTATTTGGGCTGCTCTTCGGCCATCATTTAGTTGCTATCGGTATCGCAGCAATACTTGTAATTGGGATTACGATGAAATTAAATCTCGAAAAATCATTGACGCTTGCCCTTGTTACAGTTGTAGCAATTATGGAGTTTCAAGGAGACGATTTTTTAACTTTTGCACTTATTCGGTTTACTACAGTGATGGTTGGGGTTTTTGCATCATTCGTTGTTAACTTTGTATTTTTACCTCCGCGCTATGAAATTAAGTTATTTACAAGCATCAATTCCATGCAGGATGATATTATTCGTTGGACTCGTCTCGCTGTTCGCCAAGCAAGCGAGCATACATCGACAAAAACCGCTTTAACGAAATTAAAATCGCGTCTAGCTCAAATCGATGTACTATACGACCTTTATAAAGAAGAGCGCAGATATTTAAAAAATCAAAAATATGTAAAGGCAAGAAAGCTCGTTGTTTATCGCCAAATGATTACAACATCTAAAAAAAGCTTGGAGCTATTACAACGCCTGCATAAACATGAAAATGAATTATCCAATTTACCTGAACCCATTTTAATATTAATTCAAGAGCGTGTTGATTTATTATTAACTTATCACGAACAACTGTTATTAAAATTTACTGGGAAATTACGTGCAGACCATTCAACATGGGTACGACATGAGGAACATTTACAGCGCACTGAAGTGATGGATTTATTTATTGAGCAAATTACAATCGCAAAGGAATCGGAGAGTGAAGAGGAGTTTTCAAGCTACCATCTCCTTTATATTTTATCGCGTATTTTAGATTACGAGGAAAACTTGGAGCATTTAGATAAATTGATCATATCTTATCGAAGCTACCATGGCGAAGAAGCAAATATGGATTTAGAGACAGAATTTTATTAGTAAGAAGGAGGACGGAAAAGGGATTATCTTTTCCGTCCTCCTATTTTCTTTTACGCACATTATTTATACTCTTCTTGAAGTTAGCTCTTCATTTTCGGATCAAGTGCATCTCGCAAGCCATCGCCCATTAAATTAAAGCCAACAACTGTCAGCATAATCGAAAGACCTGGGAAAATCATTGCCCATGGTGCATTCAATAAGAAAATACGGGCATCTGCAAGCATTTTTCCCCATTCAGGCTGTGGTGCTTCAGCGCCTAGACCTAAAAATCCTAATGCAGCCGCCTCGATAATCGCCGTCGCAATAGCTAATGTTCCTTGAACAATAACAGGTGTCATCGAATTCGGTAAAATATGCCGCCATAAAATACGCGAGTTTTTCATACCTATCGCTTTCGCTGCATGGATATACTCCTCTTCCTTGATTGATAATACACGTGAGCGAATGAGACGACCAAAGCTCGGTATATTAATAATGGCAATAGCAATTAAAGCGTTACGTAAAGATGGACCTAAAATCGATACAACCGCAATTGCCAATAAAATGCTTGGAAATGCTAGCATAATATCAAAAATACGCGAAATAATCGTGTCAATCCATTTTCCATAATAGCCTGCAATAATCCCCAAAAAACTACCTACTGTTGCCGAGATAATGACTGCCGAGAAACCTACCGTTAAAGAAATGCGCGCACCATGTAAAATACGCGAGAAAATATCTCTTCCTAAATCGTCTGTGCCAAACCAAAATTCCTTAGATGGTGGCAATAAGCGCTGTGATAAATTTTGATCATTAATGCCTTGTGGTGCAATCCATGGACCTATCACTGCTAGAAGGATGAAAAATATGACAATAGCTGTTCCAATTAGCGCGGATTTATTTTTGCGGAAGCTGCGCCAGGCCTCTTTCCAAGGACCAACAACTTGGTCTTGTTGTACCATGTTAATATTCGTTTTTGATGCAATTTCAGACATATTCTCCCCTCCTCCTAGTTGTATTTAATCCTTGAATCAATCACTGTATACAAAATATCAACGATTAAATTAATCATAATAAATAAGAAGGCCACGATTAAAATGCCTGACTGGATTACAGGATAATCACGATAGCCAATTGCTTCGTAAATATAGCGTCCAATACCTGGCCAACTAAAAATTGTTTCTGTCAAAATTGCTCCACCTAACAGCATCCCTGTTTGTAGACCGACAATTGTTAACACTGGGATTAACGCATTTTTTAATGCATGTTTATAAATAACTACAAACATCTTTTGCCCTTTTGCACGTGCAGTGCGTACAAAATCAGAGCGCATTACTTCTAACATAGAAGCTCTCGTCATCCTTGCAATAATCGCAGTAGGAATTGTTGCAAGCGCAAAACCAGGTAAAATTAAATGCTTGATCGTTACAATAAATTGATCAAAACGACCTTGTAACAAAGTGTCAAATAAGTATAAATGCGTAATTGCTGCCACTGGGTCACGTACTTCCTCACGCCCAGACGTTGGTAGCCACCCTAATTGAACACTAAAAATCCATTGTTCCATTAAACCTAACCAGAAAATTGGCATAGATACACCAATTAGCGCTATTACCATCGCAATATAATCGAACCATGAATTTTGAAACCACGCTGAAATAATCCCTGCATTCATTCCGACAATAACTGCAATAATCATTGCAAAAATGGCAAGTTCAAATGTCGCAGCTAAGTATGGCCACACCTCTGTAACAATCTCCTGTCTCGTTCGTAACGATTCGCCTAAATCGCCAGTTAAAATACCTTTTAAATAATCAAAGTATTGTATGTACCAAGGATTATTTAAGCCGAGCTTATCGCGCAATGCAGCGACCGCTTCAGCTGTTGCCTGTTGCCCCAAAATTACTTGTGCTGGATCACCAGGAATCGCTCGAATAATTAAAAATACAATGAATGTCATTCCAAGTAGAACGGGTATTAAGTGCAATAAACGTTTGCCAATATAGTGAAGCATGATTCTTCACCTCTCTATAAAATCTTGTTGTTAGAAAAAAGAAAGCTGTCTGAAAAGTTATTGTGAGACAGCTCCTCGCATGAATGTCGATAGACTACTCTAGAAACATATCGCTTCTAGCAGATTTTTAATATTGAAGATTGGGCTATCGGCAAAGATAGGATCTTTTTCGACAGCCCTTTCTTTATTTATTAAATTCTATTCAATTGACACATTTAATAATTTATCAGAGCCTGTTGGGTGCGCTTTAAAGCCTTTTACTTCTGCTTTTGCAGCAAGTAATGGCGTTGAGTGCGCTAATGGAACCCACGGTGCTTCCTCATGAATAATTTCTTGTGCTTGTTTGTATAAATCGATACGCACATTTTCATCCGTTTCAGACTGTGCTTGAATTAATAATTTGTGCATTTCTGCATTTTGGAAGTATGAATAGTTGTTACTGCCAATATTATCTTCATCTAATAATGTATAAATGAAGTTATCAGCATCTCCATTATCCCCTGTCCAACCTAGCATAAACGCATCTGCTTCACCGTTTTTCGCTTTATCTAAGTACGTTGCCCATTCATATGTGACGATTTTTGCAGGCATACCGATGTCTTCAAGATTTTTTTGAATAACTTCAGCTACTTTTGCACCATCTGGCATATATGGACGTGGCACAGGCATCGCCCATAGCTCGATTGGTGTACCATCATAGCCTGCTTCAGCTAATAAAGCTTTTGCCTTTTCTGGATCATATGGATAGCCTGTAATATCATCGTTATAGCCGCTAATTGAAGGTGGCATTGGGTTTTTCGCCACTTGTGCACGCCCTTCAAAGAACGCATCGACAATTCCCTGCTTATCAATTGCATAGTTGACTGCTTGACGTACTAATTTATTATCAAATGGTTTACGTGTGCTTGTTAAACCTAAATAGCCAATATTCATTGATGGACGTTCAATTAATTGTAGTTTTGCATCACCTTCAATTGTTTTTCCATCAGACGGATTAATACCGTCTGCTAAATCAATATTACCTGCCACTAAGTCATTCAAACGTGCTGAATTATCTGGAATTGAACGGAAAATAACTTTATCAAGCTTTGGTAGCCCCTCTTGCCAGTAATCAGCAAATTTTTCAATTGTAATCGAATCGTTACGCTTCCAATCTGCAAACTTAAACGGCCCTGTTCCTACTGGTTGATCGCCAAATTTATCACCTGCTGCTTCAAATGCAGTTGGAGATGCAATGCCGAACGGGCTCATTGCAAGGTTTTTAAGGAACGGTGCTTGCTGACGAGATAATGTGAAGACAACTGTATAATCCCCTTCAGCTTTTACATCTGTAATAATATCTTGACCTTCAGCTTTGAACATTGAGTTGAAGTAATAGAAATCGTCCTTTGTACCGCCTTTCCAGCGATTGACGTTTTTCACTACTGCTTCTGCATTAAAATCTGTGCCATCATGGAATTTAACACCTTCCTGTAACTGGAATGTGTACGTTAAACCATCATCACTAATGCTCCACTCTTTTGCTAAACCAGGATGAATTGCTGTATCCTGCTCACCAAAGTTTAACAATGTTTCAAAAAGGTTTTGCGTTACTTTAAATGATTCACCATCTGTTACAGTTCCTGGATCTAAAGATACCGAATCGCCCCCGCGACCAAATACTAAAATTTGAGGCTTTGAAGTTCCTTCTTTACCGCCATCTGTACTATCTTTATTTGTTGATGAACCGTTATCTTCATTTCCTTCATCAGCACCACATGCTACTAAAAAAATAGAAAGTGCTAATAACATAAAACCGAGTAGCCAAAACTTCTTTTTCAAATGAACCCCTCCTAAATGTTTTATATCTATATCATCGTTATCTATCATTATATAAATGACAGGCAACAGAATGACCCGCTTTAACTTCCCTGAATTGCGGAATTTGCTGCTTACAAACATCCATAGCCATCGGGCAGCGTGTATGGAATGTACAACCCGTCGGTGGATTTGCAGGGCTTGGGATATCCCCTGTTAAAATTACTTGCTCTCGCTCATAATTAGGATCAGGTATTGGCACAGCAGATAACAATGCCTGCGAATAAGGATGCAACGGTTCGGCGTATAAGTCTTCACTATTCGCCAATTCAACCATGCTGCCAAGATACATCACGCCAACACGATCACTAATATGACGAACAACACCTAAATCATGTGCAATAAAAATATATGTTAGTTTTAAATCTTCTTGCAGCTTTTGCATTAAATTTAAAACTTGTGCCTGAATTGATACATCAAGTGCTGATACTGGTTCATCCGCAATAATTAACTTCGGATTTGTCATCAAGGCTCTCGCAATGCCAATACGTTGACGTTGACCACCACTAAATTGGTGTGGGTAACGCTTCGCATGATATGCGCTCAAGCCAACCACTTCTAAGTACTCAATGACTTTACGTCTACGCTCCTCAGGTGTACCGATACCGTGTACGATTAAAGGCTCTTCTAAAATTTTTTCTATCGTATGACGTGGATTCAATGATGCATATGGATCTTGAAACACCATTTGAATATCTCGTCTGGCTTTGCGCATCTCTTCGCCTGATAATGCGGTTAATTCCACACCATCAAAAGTGACCTTGCCACCTGTCGGTTCATGCAAACGCATAATAACGCGACCTGTTGTTGATTTGCCACAGCCAGATTCTCCTACAATACCTAATGTTTCACCTTCATAAACTTCAAATGATATACCGTTGACTGCTTTGACATCTCCGACTTTGCGGGCTAACATACCTGCTCGAATTGGAAAATATTTCGTCAAATTCTCAACTTTCAGCAATACGTTCGTCATCGACCTGCCCCCCCATCTCCGCGTGAAGCACTGCTTCATGTTCTAAATCTAGTAAAAAGCAACGTGCTGTATGTACATCCGATTTGCTATAAAGTGCGGGGTTTTCGGCACTACAGCGTTCGAAGGCATATTCGCAACGTGGTGCAAAGCGACAGCCCTCTTGTATGGAGCCCGGCTTCGGTACATTACCTGGGATGGAGTATAATGCATCTTTTTTATAACGCATATCTGGTACCGACTGAATAAGTCCCTTTGTATACGGGTGCTGCGGGTTTTCAAAAATTTCTTGAACAGGTGCTTGCTCTACAATTTGCCCCGCATACATCACGACAACACGCTCACATGTTTCAGCTACAACGCCTAAATCATGTGTAATTAATAAAACTGCTGTTTGCAGCCTAGTATTCAAGTCTTTCATTAGCTTTAAAATTTGCGCTTGAATTGTTACATCTAAAGCAGTCGTAGGTTCGTCTGCTATCAATACTTTTGGATCACAAACAAGAGCCATCGCAATCATCACTCTTTGCCTCATCCCGCCAGAAAGCTGATGAGGATACTCTTTTATTAGCTCCTCCGCACGCGGTAAGCCTACTAACCTCAGCATTTCAATTGTACGTTCCTTGATTTGCTTCTTCGTCCATTTTTTATTATGAATTCGTATTGCCTCTGTCATTTGATTTCCAATTGTGAATAATGGATTTAAAGATGTCATTGGCTCTTGAAATATCATGGCAACATCTCTTCCTCTAATTTGTCGCATTTCTTTTTCGGTAAGGGTAGCCAAGTTTTTACCATCCAATAAAATTTCACCGTTTGTAATTTTACCTGGCGGACTTGGCACTAGTCCCATAATCGATAGCGAAGTAACACTTTTACCACAACCTGACTCTCCTACGATAGCTAGAATTTCACCCTCCTCTACAGAAAAGCTAATATGATCGACGGCGGCGATTCTTCCATCGTCTGTAAAGAAACTCGTTTCTAAATCTTTCACTTCAAGAATTTGTTTTCGGCTCATCTAGCTGCCCCCTTGTTCTCAAAAATAAAGAGAAAAATATGCAAAATAGTAACTGCAAAACCACTTTGAGAGTGATTTCATTATTTTGAATAGTTAGTTATTTTAATAATATATTCGATTTTTCATTCAAAGTACAGAAAATTCTGCAATTATTATTCTACAAAAAAATATGAAACCCCCTTTTGAGATTTCATATTTCATATTTACCGCCATGATAGCTTTGATTTTTTAGGAATATTCAACTCTGGATGTGCCTGTCGAATAAAAGAAGGTTTTATTAAAATAATAACAGCGCTCATTAACAACAAACTTGAAATAATAAATACCCATTGTGCAGGAAGCATATCATAAAGGTAGCCATAAACAACGCTTCCAAGCGGCATCAACGCCATTGACATTGTTTCTGTTATGGAAAAAATACGTCCTTTAAACTCATCGTCAACAGATTTTTGTAGCATTATTTGTAACGGTATATTTACCAAGAGCTCCAATAAGCCAATAGCAAACATTAGAGCTATATAGTAGATAACAATCATTATATAAGATACATCCAAAAATAAAGGGAGTGTAACACCCATCATCGTTATGCCCATGCAAAGCATACAACGCTTCGCCACTAACACAGGAAATTTCACTGCCCTTTTTGGTGCCGATAACCAAATGGACATCAACAACATCCCTACAGCATATGCCGCCTCTGTCAACCCGAAATGCTGTGTTTGCATTTGGAGAATTTCAATGAGCGTGTAAGAGTAACCTACGTTAAATGCGCCAAATAAAAAATTATTAACAAAGACAACCCAAAGCATTGGCATGATGATTGGCTGTGATTTCAAATAAGCAATGCCCATTCTCATACTTTGCCACATCGATTCTTTCAGATTTTCTTCCTTTTTTGTCGCAAATAAATGGAAATCCATCGTTGAATTTAACAAAACTGCACTCGTTGTAGCCATCATATAGAGAATGAGAAACATAGACATTGGCATATAGCCAAATAATATACCAGCAATTATAGGACTACCGATTGAAGATAAAGAAATAGCTATTTGATTAAAGGACATCGCTCTTTGGACATTTGCTTCATCAAAAAGTCTTGTAATGGATGCACTCAATGCGATGCTCACAAATTGAGAAGCAATAGATGTAATAACCGTCGTTATGTATATCGCTAAAGGAGATAATCCTATCGTCAAACTAACTGTAAGCAATCCCGCAATCGCTAGGGTGATTACCGTTTGTCCTGTCAGCACAATCATTTTCCTTGAATAATTATCAGCTACATACCCCGCAAATGGCGCAACTAAAGTACGAGGCATAGCACTGCAAATTAAACTTAACGCAAAACTTGTAGCAGATCCCGTCTGCTGTAAAATATATAAGCTTACTGCAAACGCATAAACAAGTGCTCCAAACGACGATGTTAATTTGCTTATTGGAAATGCCCATAAATGATATTTTACCTTTTTCAATTTCACCATATCTTTCAAAATACAACACCCCACCTCAAAATTGATTGATTAATCAATTTTCATTTTATTGTATTTTGATTGATTAATCAATCTATAAAATCAGTTTATTGAATTGGTAAATTATGTCTATCGAAAAAGAGTTTGGAACAACATGTCCCAAACTCTTTTTCAATATCCAAAACATCCTGCGAACTAATCTAAAAAAATTGCTCACAACTATTTCTTAGCTAATTTTCCCCATAGATACAACAGCTAAAATTCATTCAACCTCCAAGATGATTTAATGCCTCTTTAATAGCATCATCGATTTCTATATTTTTATTTATTACATGATCTTCATATACATAAAAAATCAACATATTGTCTTTTTCATATATACTAAAAGAGAGTAGATTCATTAGTGCGGTTTTCTCTTTAAATTTATTTAAAGCTTCAATTCGATCAGCATTTGAATCATAAATAAAAATATAGAAAAATTTGTTATTTAAAAGGTATGTTTTCGGTTTTTCTCCATAAAGTTTTGCGCCAAAAATGGTGTCACCCTTACTCACTTTACTTTTCTCTAGATGGAGTTCTTGTTCCACCAAAGCACTTAACACCTGATCCAAAGAAATAGTTTCTTCTTTTTGACAGCCAACTAGCACAATGAGTATAGCTAAATAAACTACAACTAATCTCCTCACTCAATACTTCCCTCTCTTATTTTCATCTTAGGGTCTTTTCCCAGCTGTATCTCCTTTATATATAATAAAACCATAACAGTACTCATCAAATGGACGAAGCCAATAAAACAAAAGAGTAAGGTCACAAATATATTTCTCTATAAGCGGCGACAGCGTACTTTTGATAAACTAAATGGAGAAAAAGTTTAAAATTGGTTGAGGACTAAGGGTATTTGATGTGCCTATCGTTTTCCTCTTCATCCTCAATTCTTAGTGCAAATTTTTTCAACTGTTATTAATAGCGTCCATGTCCCTGTTCAGAGAGATAGCCCCTTCTACTAAATCATATTTTCCTATATAAATCTTAGTACTATCGCTAATCCACCAAAATTGTATTAGCGTTTCATCGCATATTTAATTGACTTAAAAACCATTAACCCGTCACTATCATAAAGCTCGGATTCTCTTTTCATTTTAAAAGGAAATAAATTAACTACTGCCATACTATAAGAAACCAGAATAAAAGGGCGATACCAATCTGCATAGGCTATATCTCCCAATATCCACACCGCTGTTGCCGTCACAAGATTCGCGATAATACCACCTAATGCGAGAAGTATTGATTGATATGTAGTAAGAGGATTAGACGCATCGTACTTAAAATAACCCTTTAGCAAATTTCTCCTAACTCTAAATCTTCCATACTGAAATAAGGATTGTCCAGTACCTACACTCACTTCTGTTATCTTCACTTTGACAAGCGTACCAAATAAAGCATGCCCTAATTCATGGATTAAAATAGCTATTGGCAGATATAAAAGTCCCAATAGTAGTGTCCAAATAGATTCCGAAAAACTCATGAAAGCCGTATTATAATAGAAGTTGTAAATATCTATCATATACTGTTCGAAACCTCCTCCCAAAACTTATGTTCCTCCTCGATTAAATTGGATAGGAGCTGTTGGATTTGAGGAATATAGCTCTTTCCATTATCCCTCGACTCTAAATAGAAATATTTACTGATATCTTTATATAAAGAAGCTACATGTATTTTTTTATTTATTAAGCCTGTCATATCCATTTCAGATGTAATCATAGAGGCTTCTTTCAAAAATTTGATATATAGATTTCTAAAACCACTTCCTCCAGTTCCTATTTTTTCAATCGAACTATATACATGCGCACAAAGGAAACGATAGTTATTCAAATATGCCCACATTGATAGCTCCTCTCTAAGTTTCACTATGGCAGCAATCCCACTATGATGTGTAGCAGGCTGTAGCATTTTGAAAGCATTACTTTTCATTCCCTTTAAAATGAGCTCCTCCATACTTTGTGATATGTCTATATTCTCTACTACTCCCCATATATTACTTACATAAAAAGGCGTTTTCTTTATTTTCATGGCTTCACAAAAACTTTCATAGTCACAAGAAAAAACTTGATTACCTATCATATCCGAAATCTTTAAACTTCTATCTGTTGTGTCGTAACCGATAATTGTTAGCGTATGACTTGCAGCACTCGGTATGGATACATCAAAAAAGTCCAACTTTGATGGATCTGTTAATGCAAGGATGGGTATATTCTTATCAATATATTCTGTAATCTTTTGATAATCAAGAGGGCTGTCTTTATGCCATTTAAAATTCATCCCAATATTTTTGAAGAAATCATATTCCAACATAGGGGAGCGTGTAAAAACTAACCGAGAATATTGTTCATGGAATGGATTCAAATAAATAAAGTTTAAAGCATTGGAAATCCCTAAAATCATTGGTTCTGATAAATTATAACCGTTGAATTTCATGATTTCTGAAAGGGCCGTTGTTGCACAATGTTTACCCGTTTGAATGGGAAAATCTTTTATACTATTCATTTCATTTGTTCCTTTCTTAATCAAAATAAAGCACATTTGATGTGTCACAAATAGTTTGTAATGATGTATCGTGTGAAACAATAACAATCACCATTTCATGTTTAAGTTGATTTAATAATGTTATACAATCTTTTATTATATTTATATCCATGTTGGAGAACCCTTCGTCTATCAGTAGAACTTTAGGTTTGTCTAATAGTACGTTGATAAAACAAAATAATTGTTTCTGTCCTCCTGACAATTTCTCAAATGAGCGTTTATTTTCAAATTTGTCACTATGATTTTCAATAAACTCCCTTAATGGCGAAGCTAACTCTAACTTTACTTCTTCATATTTAGTAAAAAAAACAGAGAGTTCATTATTCACAACTTGAACTTCTTGATATAAACCCTTAATATTATCTCTTAAAGTTTCTAGAGGAAAGGTATTAATATCCCTTCCTCCTATTGTAATCACCAGATTTTCTATGGAAATATAACGATTTATTGCGTTAAAAAGAGTTGTTTTACCAGCCCCATTTTCACCAACAAGAAAATTCAATACACCCGAATTCATCACAAATGACCTAGATTCTGTCCTTTTACTACTCAAATAGGGTCTACTAAAACTTTCTATAACTATAGGGCTGTGTTTGAATTCTGTAGTACTACGGCTACCCTCATCCCTTTCATTAGGTAAATGGAATAAATTATAAACTCTCTGAATCGAAACTAGAGAGGTTTTATAACCCATCAATAAACTGATTAATTGTTGAATAGGTGAGAAAAAATTGAAAATATACAAAATAAAAGAAATGTAAACACCTAATGAAATTTCTCCACTTCCGATTAGTTGCCATCCCATAAATATCACAATTATAATGATTGAGATTTGTAAAAAAATATACAAAAATTTAATAATTGTGTTTATAATACCATGTTTGTAATACCAAAAAGAGATATCCTTCAAACCTCTATCGTAATGTGTAAAAAAGGTATCTTCTTTATTTAAATTATGTTTTAATATCTTTATATTCGATAAAATATTTTGAATATTCATAGATGTGTAATCTCTTGCATTCAAATACTGTTCACTCACCATTTTTAATTTATTTCCGAAAACTAGATAGATAAATATGTACAAGGGAATAGACGATAGGATTATTAAACTTAACTTTGTGTTCATAGAAAATAAAATGAATACAACCCAAATAAATGTAAAAGAATGAATAATTAAATTAAATAGAGTAGTAATTAAAATACTTTGACAATGAGGTATATCATTAATAATAGTTTGTACGATTTTACTTTGATTATTAGTTAAATCCTCTACCTGTTTATGTTTTAAATTTTGTATTAAATCTGTTCGCACATGATAATTAATACCATTCACAATATCAATCGAAAGTAATGGTTGAATAACATTCAAAAAAATAAATAATAATGATAACACTAGGATATATATGTAAATTTCACTTGCGAATTTTTTACTCATAAAACTATCTACTAGATTTCCAATAAATAACGGCACCAGAGACATAGCTAAGGATAATATTAGCGATATTACAAATAAAGAAACAATTTTTAATCTATATTGATTATAATATCTCAAAAGAAAAGAAAACATATCGCCACTCCTACGTAGAATAGGAATAAAAATCTATATATGATTTCTATTCCTACTTTGAATTTCTAAGTATTTTTATTTAGTTGAGCAAGTCGTGCAGCATGCAACACAACACGCAGCACACCCTCCTTTGTCTGGGGCAGGAGTTGAATCTGGGTTAGACATCACGCCGACTCCATTTTCTTCTGATGAAATAGGACTTACACCACGTTCTTCAACTTCGATTTTAAACATCATATTCACCTCCTTTCAATATCACAACTTAATGAAAGTATTCTTCGGTATTCAAACCTAACTGTTCTTCATCAGATAGGACTTCTTTACCAAACAAATGTACTAACATTACATCGTCTGTGTTATTAGGAATCATTGCAGAAATAAGGTCATCATAAAAACCACCTATTGCTCTGATGGCAACATCAAGATGACTACTTACTAAATATAAATTTTGAGAAATATATCCGATGTCAAGTAAAGCTAATCTATATCCTCGATCTTCATACTTACTACAAATTTTATTTATATCAGTGGTTAGTACAATTGCAAATGTACAGTTGCTAACATCCTTTTTGTTTATATCAACAATACCAGTTTGAAATTCTTTTCTAAAGTTCCCTTTCCTTAATAAAGCTAGATGTTTCTCAAATGGATTCCAGTAGTAAATACCAGCATCAATACCTGTAATATTAAATGCAAATAAATAGATACTAGCACTATAAATTCCACCCGCTGAAGGCACAGTAGTAATAAAATTAGTATTCTTATTTCGGCCTACATAGGTTAATTGAAGAAGCACTGAAACTACATCTAAAGAAATAGGAATTTGTATACCTAATTGCGTATATGACTTTCTAGACATTAATGCCTGATAAAGAGAATCCTTTCGTTCATTTAATAAAGGTATATCTACTATTTTATTTGTATATACTTGCTTCTTCTGAAAACTATGGTTATATAAAGGGAATGGTTGCTTTTTTATTTTTCCAGGGTAATACTTAGTATTCAAATGGAATTGCTTTGCTAGAGTGCTATCTTCATCTAATTGAATTTTCTTCATTTGTGTCTCCTTTCAAGGAAATGGATGGGGCATTGTATTATACTCATTATTTACTTTATAGCCCAATTTTTTAGGTACTTCTTTTATTCGAGAGCAATCTAACATTGGTAAACTACATTCTAAATAGGCAAGTTGTGGCGTGATACTTCTAACTACATGTAAGCTTGCATCCTTCAAATCCCTAGTAGTAAGATCAACTGTGAAATAGTCGATATTCAAAGTTATCAAATGAGCAAGTAGTTCCGTATAAGTTGTTATGCGGTTGTCTTTTGCAGTAAAATCTATTTCTTCCCCTTGTTCTAAAAAAATCAAAGAATCTTTAAAATCATTGTCAGAATATAAATCTGAATGTTCATCCATATCCTTAAACGAACCTAAATCCATAGGCATATTAAATGTTGAATCCGAATTAAAAGAACGGATAACATTCCCATTATATGTTGTTATCGCTTCTTTAAAAGCACTTTCTAATGCTATTTCATCTTTAAAATGGGCACCTGCCCCAACTGAAAAATAAGGTATCGATGAATTTTTAATAATACAAAAGTAAACAGGAATAGGTATATCCGTACTGATATCTAAAATAACAACATCTAAGCCTTGCTGATTCATATACTTTATTTTGCTCTTTACTAAGTCACTCTTTATAGAGTCTAATTTTATTTTAGGAAAGGAAATTTTATTTTGCCACATAATCACAATGGCATCGCGTTCGATACATTCCAACAGACCGTTGATTTTTGCATCTAACAAAGTCGGCCCTGTCGCTAATCCAGTTGAAATAATATCTCGTATAGGAAAAGAATTATGTTGATTAGGTAATAAGTAAACAAGATCTGTTGGCACCCATACAGAAATATTTTTCAATTCATCAAAACCTTCAATCCAATAAAACTCTGTATCTTTAGATAACTCTAATCCTTTTTTTTGATATTTAAGTAAATCCTCATCCCTTATTCTAGTAATAGTTAATGGATCCATTGCATTTAAATTTGAATTTGTTAAATCGGTGTACGAACCTTTATTGAGTAGCTTCTTGGGTATTACTGTAGATGCATATCGTTCAATAAATTCACCAATAGCACGAATTTCAGCTTTTTCGTAATCTTCAAAATCAAAGCCTAAACCTGGATATCTGCTATCAATAATGGTTTCTAACTTATCATTTATAACAGGATTACCCGTTACCACAACAGCACATAAAGGTACTGCCCCTACAGGTGTATTTAATTTATTTATTCTGCGTATAATCCCTGTTTTGTCATTGTATAATTCTGTTTTTACCTGTTTTAAATCCACAACGAATCTCACCTCTCTGTAACTTTCAAGACAAAAATTTATAAAATTCAGAATTTAACATCAATAATTTAATCACAATAAACGCAATTAGGAATCATTAATATTTTATTAAAGTGAATTTCATCTTTATAGAAATGATGAACTATTTCTTTATGTACCAGTTCAGAAGAGAAGTAGTTAGAACAGTATTTAATTAGTTGTTTTTTTATGCTTACAGTTCCCATAGTTATTACATCTTGTGGATATTCTTCTGTTTTTGCACTCAATTTACCTGATTTATAATATTTCAAATAAATACTAGGCTCACTTTTATTTGATAATACCCTATTTAAAAAACAACTATAACATACTGTTTCTTTTGGAATGTATATAGGTCCTAAGCTTAGAGAATCTTTAGTTACTACACTCCTAAGAAAGGTAACATTCCGATTGTGAGCTTTATCATTAAAGAAGAGAAATTTATCTATATCCTCATAGCCATAAACTACAATGTACAAGGTATCCTCGTTCAAAATTTCGTCCTCACCTATTATGACCGTATCAAAGTATTCTTTTATTTCATCATTCACAAAATTAACCAATGACGAATCACCTAAAATTCCAATTTTCCGTTTTTTCAAAAATTTTAATTCCTCTTCTATCTCACTAGGTGTTAGTGTCGGTTTCATCGAAGATAACATTTTAAAAGCTTCACTTTTATCAGCCTTATCAAACTTAACAATCTCTTTGTTTTTCAAAAAATTCATTATTTCTTGAAAATAGTCTTTTGGAAGCTCCAAATTGGTGTAAATCTCTTCTTGGGACAACCTACTATTACATAACTGAAGTACCGAAAAAATATCTTTAGTAGACTCACCCGAAATACTGTATTCATGTAATTCTGAGAATATATTCAATTTTTCAGTATTATATGTATATTGATAATTATTTAATTTTAATATTTTTGACATAAATATAATTCCCCCTAACGCCGTGCCTATAGTTATTGTTGTTTGCAATTAATTTGTGGAACTACTTATCCTTAATTGAGAAATTCAATACACATCATATCTAATATTCATTGTTTAAAGGGTTTTTATTCCCCTTTCTTTCGACACCTCTAACCACTTTTCAACAGTCAAAAACCTACTTATATTTTAATTATTTTCAAATCAAATGAGTATTGAGAAATTTTTGTAAATTTAGTATGATAACACTATAATTTTCATAAATATTTCTCAATATTGAAAGAGGAGGTTTTTATAATGCTGGGAAAGGAATTATATTACTATAGAAAAAAGCAAGGATTTACACAGCAAGAATTGGCTGATGGCATCTGCTCTATTCCTTATTTGAGTAAAATTGAAAATGATAAAATTTCTCCTAATCCTGAAACTGTTAAATTGCTTTTTCAACGCTTAGGGATGAACTTTAACCAAATTCCTCAACAAAATCACTATGAAAATTCAATAACAGATTGGTATAAAAATATTGAAGAAAATAATAGGGCATTGGCAGATAAAATAATGCTTGAACTTAAAAGAGATTTACATTTTATCCAGAGTCCTTCCATTGAATCCTACTTTTATTTAATTAAATGGAGATATGACCTTTCGTATACAAATATGGAGCAAATAGAAAGCAGTTACATAAAAGTAAAATCATATATTGATGTATTCACAGAAAACTTACATTATTTATACTTTAAATTTTCTTGTATTTACTATTATAAAAAGGGGGAATTTGATGTTGCTCTAACACAGGGGAAAAAAGCAAATCAATTACGAGAGAAACTTGAATTGGTCGATGTGGAACTTCAATATATTCTAGCTGTCACCTTTAGCCAACTTAACAGTACATCACTTGCTATTATTTATGCGCAAAAAGCCTTACACGTTTTTCAACAGCAAAATAATTTATTGCGCATAATGGATTGCCAAATGCTACTTGGTATAAGCCTTGCTAGAATTAAAGAGTTCGATGAAGCAAACTATTATTATCAAGCAGTACTAAAGCTTAGTCATCATATTAAACGAGAATTTCCAATACAAGCGACAATTTATCATAACTTAGGCTATCTATATTCTCAGAAAAAAAACTCTGAATTGGCTATTGAATACTATTTAAAAGCGTTTGAAAAAAAAGAAGGGAACTTAGACCAATCTCTATTAGGTACAATCTATCTACTCGCCAACGAATACTATTTAATCGGCAAGAAAAAAGACGCAAAGAAATGGGTTACAACAGGGCTAACAATCCCCCTAAATCTAAGCACTTCGCAAATAAATTTAACTACTTTAAATTATTTAATGGATGAAGAGTCTGATGATTTAGCCAGTTATTTAAAAGAAATCGCTCTTCCCTTTTTTCAAAATAAGAAGGATTGGAAAAATATCTCTAAATACTCAGTATTATTAGGAGATTATTATTCCAAAAAAGCGCACTATAAAGATGCAGCAAATTATTATAAAGCTGCATACATAGCAGGTGAAAATCTATATAATTAAGGAGAGTTTTATAAGAAATTTTTTTAAAGTATTTTTTTTAGTATTTATGATTACACTAATTATTCTCTTCACCAATGTTAAATCGCAAGAGTTGCTTGTCGAGGATCATCCGACAATCACCATTCAAAAAGCAAACACATTGAAAAATTTATCAGATATACCTTATTAATTTTAATCCACAAAATCCCCTCAAAAATCTTATTTTTTGAGGGGATTCTACTTATAGTTTCTGCACCTGGAACAAATTATAATAAGCCCCTTGCTGCCCCATCAACTGCTCATGATTGCCTTCCTCAACAAGCTGTCCATGCTCAATAACGAAAATTTTATCGGCATGTGTAATTGTTGATAGACGGTGCGCAATAATAATCGTTGTGCGATTATGTGCTAAACGCTCTAACGACTCTTGAATCAATGCTTCGCTTTCTAAATCAAGTGCTGATGTCGCCTCGTCCAATATAAGAATCGGTGGGTTTTTCAGAAATACTCGCGCGATGGCAATGCGCTGTTTTTGCCCTCCAGATAGCTTGACGCCACGTTCACCTACTTGCGTATCATAGCCGTTCGGTAAATTCATGATAAAATCATGTGCATTCGCTGCTTTAGCCGCAGCAATAATTTCTTCCTCTGTCGCATCAGGCTTGCCCATTAAAATATTATGTCTGACGGAATCGCTAAATAAAATATTGTCCTGCAACACGATACCGATTTGTGAACGTAGCGATTCAAGTGTTACATCTCGAACGTCATTATCATCAATCATCACAGCACCCGATGTCACATCATAAAATCTCGGAATTAAGCTGACAATTGTTGACTTACCGCCACCGCTCATACCGACAAACGCTGCGGTTTCACCGGCTTGGATGGTGAAATTGATATTTTTTAAAATGTTTTGCCCCTCATCTTCATAACGAAAAGCAACATTTTGAAACGTTACTTGTCCCGCCACATTCTTTAAAGATTGCGCTTCTTTTTTATCGACAATATCGTATTGCTCATCAAATAATTCGAAAACACGATCCATTGATGCGAGCGATTGTGTTAATGTAGTAGAAGCGCTGACAAGTCGACGAAGTGGTCCATATAAGCGCTCAATATAAGCGATAAATGCCACCATCACACCGAGCGATAAATTACCCTGTATGACCTGATAGCCTGCATAGCCAATCACTAATAATGGCGCAATATCTGTAATCGTATTGACGACCGCGAATGATTTTGCATTCCATCTCGAATGATCTAACGCTTTATCTAAAAACTCGCCATTTGTCTCATCAAATATTTTTTGCTCATGGCGCTCTAGCGTAAAGCTTTTAATAATGCTGATTCCTGCTACACGTTCATGTAAATAGCTCTGTACTCCCGCTAAGGCTTGTGAACGTTTGCGTGTTAAGGCGCGTAATTTCCCGAAAAAATACTTTACGCTAAACGCATAAAGTGGGAAGGAAATAAGCGCAACTAATGTTAGCTTGACATCCATCGTTAGCATAATGGCCACCGCTATTAAAATTGTTACTAAATCAAGCCATAAATTCATCAAACCAATCAGCACAAAGTTTTTCGTCTGCTCTACATCGTTAATAACACGTGAAATAACTTCCCCTGCTCGCGTATTGGCATAATACTTTAAGCTTAATTTTTGCAAATGCATATACAATTCCTTACGAATATCAAATAACACTTTATTACTAATATTTTGCGCAAAATATTGGCGGTAATATTCAATTGGTGGACGAATAATAAAGAACACAATTAATGTTCCACCTAGCCAATAGACAAGCTGTTTCGTCATCTCTGCCTTTGTCAACGTATCCGAACCAATGATATCATCAATGACAATCTGTATAAGCAACGGAATAAATAATGGTATCGCAAATTTTAAAACACCGATAATAATCGTTAAAATTAATTCCCAAGTATATGGCTTCACAAAACGCATATATCTTTTCATACTGTCCAAGTGTTTTTCCACTTCCTTTTATGAATGCTTCGATTTTCTAAATATTTATTATAGCAAATAGACAAAGAAAAGCCTGCCAAGATGTTTTGGCAAGCTTTTCTTTCATTATGACTCATTTTTCTCCTTGAATTTCGCGGTTTAGATGATAACGATTTGTCCATACTTCAATAAAATCTGGCGCAAACGGACCTCTGCGTTGCTGAATCCAGCTTATTAACTTTGCTACATTGCGCTTCAAAATTTTATCAATTACTTCAGGGTATGCCATCAATTTTTTATGTTCCTCATATTCATCCTCATCGAGCAATGTGTATGACATATCAGGAAACACCTTAACATCTAAATCATAATCGATGTATTTCAAGGAATTGTTGTCATAGACAAATGGTGAACTCATATTGCAATAATAATACACACCATCTTCGCGTAGCATACAAATAATATTAAACCAATGCTCTGCATGGAAATAACAAATCGACGGCTCTCTTGTTAGCCAAGTGCGCCCATCAGATTCTGTTACAAGCGTCTTTTCATTTGCGCCAATAACGACATTTTTAGTTCCCTTTAGCACCATCGTTTCTTGCCAGATACGGTGGATTCGACCATTGTGTTTATAGCTATGTATTTGTATCGTTTCTCCTTCTACTGGTAATGCCATATCAAAGCCCACCTTTTTTTGTTCACCGTTAATCAATTGCATCTCAGCTTTCATAAAGTGAATCTTCACTATTTGCTTCGCCAATCGAGCTTTTACAGGCTGCTATCTCCTATTTAAAAATTCCTTCACAGCGCTTCAAGTTTTGAAGTAAGCATCGTGTACCTCCCGCTTCGCTTTCGATACACAAAAGATTGTACTTGAAACTTCGCTTTTGGTACAAAAAATACCTGCCACTTTTATGCAGAAGTACAGCCTATTAATACGGGATAAAACTAAGAACTAATTATTTATCATTTAATGTAACATTCATATTTTATTATATCAATCGTTCGGACAAACTTGTAGTCAAAATTATTGAAATGGCTAGAAGGGTATCTCTTCATTTTCTCTATAACAGGCGTCTTAACAGAAAGAAGCTGTCTCAAAATAGTTTTGAGACAGCTCCTTTTAACATTATTTTGTTTCTTCGTTATTTTGGTTGCCAATGTTTTTCTTTGGCTGCTGCTTCCCAGCATATTGATTGCTTTTTTCCATTTCGCGGAAATCTGGCTCTGCCGCAAATTCCTCACGTTGCATTGGGTTTTGTTTTTTCCCTTGCTCATTGTTTTGACGATTATGTTTCATTTTCAAATCACCTCCGTGCTCATTATTGTGCGCACGAAAAAATGATTTATACATTTATTTGTGACCAAATTTTTAGCATAGGTACAGGCATTGGTAATTGGGCAATTTGTTCCTTTGTGAACCACTCCACTGGATCAGCTAATATGCCTGTCTCGGTTGCTACTGCATAATAGCTATCGATATGCCATGTTAAATGTGAAAAAACATGTTTGAATGTTAATAAAGATGTTGGTGTGCCTATTTCAACACCATATTTTTCTGCAATGTTTTCTTGACCGCGCTCGATCATCGGAAATTGCCACATATTTGCAAGGAGTCCTTCCTCTGGTCGTTTCTCTACTAAATAGCGTCCCTCTGCATTTTGCACCACGACTACATCAAGCTCAAGTTGTTTCATTTTCACCTTTTTCGTCTTAATTGGTAGCTCTGCGGCATCTCCTGCTTCAAATGCTATACAATAATCACGTACTGGGCATAATAAGCATTTAGGGGACGTTGGCGTACAAATTAATGCACCTAACTCCATCAAGCCTTGGTTAAATGAGGATGTATTATCAGGGTCAATTAAATAGTCAACCGCCTCCTCAAACACTTTGCGTGTTTTTGGTAAAGCGATATCTTCTTTAATATGTAGCACTCTGCTTAAAACGCGCATCACATTGCCATCAACCGCATGCTCAGGCTTACCATAGGCGATGCTAAGAATAGCGCCAGCTGTATATGGACCAACACCTTTTAATTTGGAAATATCTGCTCGATTATCAGGCACAACACTATGATACGTTTCTACGACTTCCCGTACACCAGCCTGTAAATTGCGTGCTCTTGAATAATAGCCTAAGCCTTCCCACATTTTTAATAATTCTTGCTCTGGTGCATAAGCAAGGGTTTCAGCAGTTGGAAAGCGCTCAATAAAACGATTGTAATAAGGGATAACAGTATCTACTCGCGTTTGCTGTAGCATTACCTCTGATACCCATATATGATAAGGCTCTGTTGTCCGTCGCCAAGGTAAATCTCTTTTTTCTCTATTAAACCATTCGACTAAAGCTTGTCGAAATTGTTGCGTATATTCGTAATTCACAGCTGCCTCCACTTATTTTAGATTTTATTTCATTGAAAAAGGGTATATGATAGAAGTAACAAGATATCCTTTAATTTGAATCAGCATTGATTCAAATTAAGCCTCCGGCGGATGTCAGAGATTTTGAAAGGAGACCTGCACAATGCAGATCAGTTAATCGTTCGCGCATGTCGTGACGCTTTTAGGTTAACTTCTACTAAGTGCAAGCACAATGCAAAATCTCGACGCAATTACGCCGAGACGTAATTGATAGGAGATGATGAATTTGGATTCTGGTACACATTTAGTTATGGGAATTGCACTTGGCGGCTTAGCATTGGCCGACCCAGTCGTTGCAAACCATTCCATTACATTTACTGCTGTCATGGCAGGAACGATTATCGGCTCACAAGCCCCCGATATTGATACTGTGTTAAAAATGCGTAATAACGCAATATATATACGTCATCATCGCGGAATTACTCACTCTATTCCCGCTACTTTATTATGGCCACTTCTTATAACGGCTATTTTATCGTTATTTTTCCAAGATGCCAACACTTTGCACTTATGGCTTTGGATACAGCTCGCTGTCTTTCTCCATGTTTTCGTCGATATTTTCAATGCTTACGGCACGCAAGCCTTACGCCCATTTTCTAAGCAGTGGGTGGCATTAGGTGTTATCAATACGTTTGACCCTTTTATTTTTACAATCCATTGCATCGGGCTATTGCTTTGGGCTTTCGGTGCTAATCCCGTACTAACGTTTAGCATCATGTATTGCATCATCGTTCTATATTATATACTGCGCTTTTTTGTCCAAAAAGCAGTTAAAAAAGCGGTGCATGCAACGATTCAAGATGAGGAATACGTTATTGTTGCACCGACAATGCGCTTTTTCAATTGGCGTGTAGCAGCCGCCTCTAAAACGCATTATTATGTAGGGAAAGCTTACGGACGAACAGTTAATATTTATGATAAATTTGAAATTCATCCGTTGCCAAAAACACCGCTTGTCGAGAAAGCTTTAAGCGATTCAAATTTAGAAGCTTTCGTTTCCTTCTCCCCGCTTTATCGTTGGGAAATTTCCGAGCTCGACAACGGCTTAACAGAGGTGCGCTTAATTGACCTACGCTATCGTAGCAACAACCGCTATCCATTCGTTGCAGTAGCGCATTTAAATGATGATTTAGATGTCGTTACATCGTATACTGGCTGGATTTTTACGGAAGATAAGCTACAGCGAAAACTGCAAATTGGGGCGAGTGATTAGTTCATAATATTTGGCTGTTTAGGATAGGACATATTCTAAACAGCTATTTTTATTAGTTCGCAGACAAACCCCGATTTTTGAACTTTATTGGGCGAATTTAGTTGTCTTGCGGGCGAATCTCACTGTTTAATGAGCGAAAATCGGCAGCGGTTGAGCGAATCACTACTTTTGGACTAGAAAATGTACAAGCACTCACTTCCCCGTCTTTGCTATAATTCATCTAACATTCTTATTTTCGTGTTATATTTTGATAATTTAATGAGATCGGGGGAACATAAAAAGTTATGCATGATACTGTAAAACAAGAGATTAAAGAGGCATATAAAGACCATGACTTGGATAGACCGTTTATTGTAGCAATCGATGGATTAAGCGGTGTAGGCAAAACTACATTTGTACAACAGTTAAAAAACGAAGCTGATATGGTCATTATTCATATCGATAATCATATTGTCGAAAGAAAATTGCGTTATCATACAAAGCACGCTGAATGGTATGAATACTATCATTTACAATGGGATATAACCTATCTAACAGAAAATTTATTTGAAAAGCTCCATAACAATGCAAAGCAATTATGTTTAGCATTTTACAGCCATGAAGAGGATCGTTCAATTAATAAAACCATCCATATCCCATCTCGTTGCATCGTCATCATCGAAGGTGTATTTCTTTTGCGAGAAGAATGGAAAGCCTTTTACGATTATATAATTTTTTTAGATTGCCCAAAAGAAATACGGTATGAACGTGCAGTGCAGCGTGACAAATATTTAGGTAGTTTAGAACAGCGAATTAGCAAATACAAAAACAGATATTGGCCAGCAGAGGAATATTATTTACAAAAGCAAGCCCCTTTAAAATTTGCTCATAGCATTAAATCAGAAAAGCCTATTGATGATAGACTTTAAAATCCTCGTATCCAAGCTTTTAAATATGCAATAGCTGTTGGAAAGTATAGCTACAGCCGAACCTATTTTTCCAACAGCCTTCTGAACATTTTACTTCATGTATTCCACACAATTTTTCCCATCTGCTTTTGCTTTGTATAATGCCTTATCCGATTTAGATAATAAAGTATGAAGTGTATCTCCAGGTACATAGCTTGCCACACCGAAACTGCTTGTTCTATGCTGAACTACTGGGAATGAGTGACTAGTCAATTGTAATCTTAAGACTTCCGCTAATTGAAGTGCCTCATTCAACACTGTGTGAGGACAAATAATTAAAAACTCCTCTCCGCCCCATCTACCAACAACATCCTGCTCGCGAATCGCATTTTTTAATACTTGGGCAAATTCTATTAACACTTGGTCCCCTACTTGATGCCCATATGTATCATTCACTTCTTTAAAATTATCAATATCTAATAAAATAATCGAAAACGGCGTTTCATTTTGCTTTGCCAAAACAAAATATTCTTCTAATACTACATCTAACCTAACACGATTCGATATTTGTGTAAGGCGGTCGGTATTTGCCAATTGTTCAAGTTCTTGCTTTGCTTGTTCTAATTGCTGTGTGCGCTGTCTCACTTTATGCTCTAATGTTTCATTGAGTACAATCTGTATTTCTTGATGCTCTTTTTTCATTAAATTAATTTTATCGCCTAATGCTAACGATAAAAATAAAGCTTCAAAAATTGCACCGATTGCAGGCACATGCTCAAAAAAGTATGGATGGAAAGGAATAATCGTTAAAAAACTTAATGCTTGTATAATAATAGCACCTAACAGTAGCGTCCATCCAATCATATAAAAGCGTGCCATTTTTTGCCCTTTTAACAAAACACGCAAGCCGACAATCCATAAAAATAGCAATATCGTCAGCGCATAAATAAGCGTAAAATCATTCACTATACTTGCATTGGGTACAATAAATATAGCAATAAATGATACAAGTGCAACAACTAAAAATACTTTTGCAACTTTATAACTGCGCGGCAAATATTTTTTCAATTCCAAAAATTCTATGGAAAACAGCAACATTGAAACATACAACAAATGGGCACTTATCGTTAATGTTTTAGCCAATAGCCACTTCGGTAGGATTGCACCAAATATTTCTATATCTAATGAATTCATTGTTGCTTGATAAAAAATAAAGCTTGCCATATAAAGCACATAGTATAGATACGCTCTTTCCTTAAAGGAAAAGTATAAAAATATATTATAAATAAGCAAAGCTAACAAAGCTCCGTAAAAGATGCCTGTAAAAAATTTATAGTCCATCACACTTTGCGTAAAAACATCTGTTGTATAAAGAAATGAAACCATGCTTAGGGGTAATAGTTGTGTACCTTCTAGCTTAAAATATATTTCTGTAACATTTGAGTCATTAATTTGAAATAAATTGGAGCGGTATGATATATTTTGTTGCTCAACATGGGATAATCCTCTTTGTTGCACTGTATATGAGCCATCCGGCTGTATTAAAAACATCTCAATACTATCTAATTTATCAGTCACTTCAATCCAATAATCATATTCTCCTACTAGCAAATCCTTTACAGAAAGCCTTAACCAAATCGTATCTGTTGTATGCCAAAATAATAAATAATCATCTTTACTCGGTTCAAAGGTTTCATTGTGTGCTCCATTTATAATTTCTTCTATTGTAATAGCATTGGATGTATCCCTGAAAATATCATAATATTTTCCTAGCACCACCCTATCTGGATGCTCTGCCGCATAAGTAGATAAGGTCGAGAGTTGCATATATACAATAACAAAAAAAATTCCCAGAAGCAGTAATTTATTTTTTCTTGCCGCTCTATATGACAACATTAATCCCTCCTATCTATCTGTTGTAAATTTCTCATAAGTATATTCTATATTTACACAATCAACAAATTAATTTTCACAACATTGTTACTGTAAACTCAACACAGTTTCTTCCGTATTTTTTAGCTTGATATAACGCTTTATCCGCCCTTGATATTAGTGAGTTAAGATTATCTTCTAGCGCATAACTTGCCACGCCAAAGCTCGCTGTTTTTTGTTGAATAAATGGAAATGGATAAATAGCTAATTGATTCCTTAGTTTTTCAGCTATTATCACCGCTTCACTTAACGTTGTTTGAGGACATAACACTAAAAACTCTTCCCCTCCCCATCTACCAACAGCATCTTGCTCTCTAATCGCACTTGTTAACACTTGTGCTACTTTTCGAAGTGTTATATCACCGACCTGATGACCAAACTCATCATTCACAACTTTGAAATCATCAATATCCAATAAAATAATGGAAAAGGGCATGCTTTGCTGCTCTGCAAGAGGAAAATATTCTTCAAGTATTTGTTCTAAATGTACGCGATTCGATATTTGTGTAAGTCGATCTGTATTCGCTAATTTATCAAGCTCGGCCATCACTTTTTCTAATTGTTGTGTTCGCTGTTGAACTTTATACTCTAGCTTTTCATTCAACTTATATTGCAAAATTTGATGGTCCTTTTTCATCAAGTTTATTCTATCCCCCAATGCTAGGGACAAAAACAGCGATGTAACGACAACACCTATAGTTAGAATATCGCATCCTAAAACGTATGGGTAAAATATTTGAACAATCATAGAACTAAGCAATAAGCTACAGCCAACCATATAAAAGCGCGCTACTTTTTGTCCTTTTAGCACAGCGCGCAATCCGCTGAGCCATAAAACCATCACAATTACTATTAGATAAATAGGAATAAAATCACTAAGTGGCACTACATTAGACAATAAAAATACAAATAATATAACACCTAATAATCCTTTTGTTAGTCGATAAAAGTGCGGTATGTATTTTGGCAATTCAAGAAACTGCCTAGTAAATAACAGCATAAATACAATTAAAAGATGTATAAATATTGCGGATAATGTCTGCAGCTTTACTATTTGAAAAAGTATAAAACTTACTATAAATAACACATAATATAAATACATTCTTTCCTTTATGGAAAAATAAAGGAATAAATGATAAGCAGCTATAGCAAACAAAAAACCATAAAAAATCCCTGTAACATAACTATAGTGAATTAAATTATCTGTTGAATAAATGCTACTTAGCAAGTCACGTTCTTTCATAGTTGGTTCTGTTATTTGCAATAAGTTAAATCGATTTGTAACACTTTTTTGTAAAGCATTCATCGTACCCTTTTTCGTTTCAATCTGTAGCCCATCCAGCCATAGCATATTTGTCGTAAGTAAATTATCTGTTTTACTATTTTTAAAAAAGGTGTCATATGTATTCTCAATCTGATTTGGATACACTGCTGCATAAGTAGATGGTGTAGGCAACAGTATATATATGAAGAGTATCAAAAAATATAGTAACCCTTTGCTTATTCTGGCGCTATATACCAACAAAACTCCCCTCCATTTACTTAAAATGAATAAATATATTTATCGCTATAAAAATAACCTAGTACTTTAATCTGTTTAGGGTAAATTCACCATTTTTATAGGTAAACAATTTTATAATATATCCAAATTATTCATTCCGTATATCATATTTAGACTATAGTCTACAAAATAAATTCTACTATATTTTTGCATCGATAGGTATTTAAATTTCTTTTCAGCCTCATTTTGTAGACTATAGTATGTAGACTACAGTGTTGCATACTATTGTAATTAATTAAAAAAGGGGATTTTTTCTCTTGATTGAAATTGAAACTATTACAATTGGTACTGTTTTAAAAAGGTTACGTCTATCTATGAAATTCTCACAGGAGGAATTAGCGGCAAGAAGCAGCCTTGATCGAACATATATTAGCATGTTAGAAAGAAATATAAAGCAGCCAACTATTACTACCGTTTTTTTGCTGGCAAATGCATTAAATATGAAACCCTCGGAGTTTGTTCAGCAATTAGAAGAAGAGTTTGACGGTCATACAATTAAGCGTACTACGATTTAGTATTTCACAGTATCTCAAAATTTACGCTCATTTCCTTATTTCCAAACTGTTAGTTAACAATATTATCTTACACAGCAAAATGTCTCCTCTCCCTCGAAATTTAATAGCATCTATTACACCTTAGATAACTCTTGCCCAGATTTTTTCGAGCGTGCTAGTGAAAGGGCTATCATCCACCTTAATTCACCTCTCCATCTGTTGAGAGTAGAGCCTTCTACTAAAGCAAAATGAAACTTCAATCCGTGGAAAATATCCATGGATTGAAGTTTCATGTAATTACGCTATTGTACAAGATCATCACTATTATTTAATAAATGCACATATTTTGGATTTTTGCCTGCAAATTCATGTAGCTTATCGCCGTAGCTCTCAATTAATTGCTTGATAAGATTTGCGGTATAATCTGCTCCGCGAAATGCGTAGCCTGCTTTTGCAGAAGTTGCCTCAAAATCACTCCAAAGCAATTCAATCCATGTACGTGCACGCCCTTTTGACAATGCTGGATTTTTTTGTAGCAATTGCTCTGTTAATTTCTCCATATGTTGCTCCATCTTATTTCCCCACCTTCATCGGTAATAACATGGCGACAGGTATTGCTTCCTCATAGCGCTCACTGCCTAAACGATGGCCCCAAGCAAAACGTCCCTTTAATCGATCTACTTTGAAAAATTCCCCTGGTGCACCGTCAATACGATACATTTCACCAAGTACGATTTTATCTAAATCAACTAAATAAGAGGCCGCCATAATTGCTTTTCGATCGTACACAGCAAACTCGTTCATAATGCCTAGCTGCTCCGCTTTACGCGCCTTTTCTCTTAATGTCGCGATTTCTGTTCGCAACTCCTGCTCTGTCATCGCTGCATAATTTTTTTCCATTACTCTTCCGACTCCTTGCTATTTATATAAAGATTGATGATTTCAACTGGAAAGCCTTTTTGATAAAGGGCTTGCTTCACTTTCATATGTAGATTTCTACCTGTATGCTTCGCGCTATATTTACGCCAAAGTTTATCGCCTTGTGCTTCGATTAAATGCTGCCACTCATCATCATGCCGTTCAATCGTCATTTGGTCAAGTACCTCTTGTACAATTGTAAACGAATATCCTTTACGCACAAGCACATCTTGAATTTTTTGCTTAATTTGTGTAGGCGTTCGCCCTTTCCCACCACGTACTTCCTTCTCTGCTAGTTGTAGGGCAATCTCCACTTGCTCCTCATGCGTAAATGTTTCTAACACCTGTTCCTGCAAATTTTTATCAATGCCTTTTTTTATTAAGTCTTGCTTAATGGCACGCGGCCCTTTACTCGCTGTTCTTTTTTTCGTTTCAAGCAATGCCTTTGAATACGTTTCATCATTTAAAAAACCTAAACGCTCAAGCTTACGAACTGCCTCTAACACGACTGCCTCGCCATGCCCTGCGTCGAGTAACTTTTTTCTAACCTCATATTCACTGCGCATTTGGAAGCTTAAAAAATGTAACGCCTTGTTAAATGCCTTAGCAATTTCATCCTCATACGTAATTTCATCTATATCAAACTGCTCAAGCGCTTTGCCCTTCGTCAAGCCAAATTGAATCAGCGTTCCTTCGTCTACAGCAAAGGCATATTCTTCATTCAAATAAATATTATAACGCTCTGGATTGTTTTTTTGGCGCCCTATTTTTGTAATAACCAACATGCCTTTCTTCCTTTCTCATACGAATTAACCTAAGTATACAGGTTTTCCAGCAGTCTTTCACGAATACTATACTAACGGCAAAAGGAGGAGATCACCATGAAAATTGCAATCGCAGGTGGCACAGGCTTAGTCGGACGCGCACTCACAGCCTTGTTGCATGAACAAGGTCATGAAGTTATTACTTTAACACGCGAAAAGCCCAAAAATGCACGCCATGTTCAATGGCTAAATGGTACATTACCACTTGAACAACTAGAGGGCATTGAAGCATTTGTTAATTTAGCTGGTGTTTCATTGAATGATGGGCGCTGGACAGCTGAACAAAAAGAAGCGATTTATCATAGTCGTATGACGGCTACAGAGGAAATGCTGCGTATTGTGACGCAGCTTAGTACACCACCGCAAGTAATTGTCAATGCGAGTGCTGTCGGTATTTATCCAATTTCTACAACTGCTACATATAGTGAAACATCCACACAGCGAGCACAAGATTTTTTAGGAAAAACCGTAGCAGATTGGGAACAAAAAGCTTCGCGTGCAAAAGAATTAGGCATTCGCACATGCTTAGCTCGCTTCGGTGTCATTTTAGATACAGAGGCTGGTGCACTTCCATTAATCGCATTGCCCTATAAATTGTTTGTTGGTGGAACAATTGGCTCTGGTAAACAGTGGTTATCATGGATTCATGTACGCGATGTGGCACGCGCGATTTTACATGCAATTGAAACACCTTCACTTGAAGGAGCAATTAATTTTGCCGCACCACAGGCAGAGCGTATGAAAAGCTTCGGTAAAACAGTAGGTCGCGTATTAAATAGACCACATTGGCTATCTGTCCCAAGTTTCGCGCTACAATTAGCACTTGGTGAAAAAAGCGTACTCGTCTTAGAAGGACAGCATGTTGTGCCCGATAAATTGATGGCAACAGGTTTTACTTTCCAGTTCCCTACACTCGATGAAGCACTTCATGATTTGTATAAGTCGTGATATTTTGTGCAACCTATTTCTTAAAAGAGGAGGCTTGCACAACTATGTGGAAACATCATTTTTTAGGTATACTGCTGATTTGTACAGCACTTGGTACAGTTATGTTAACATCCAATTCAACCGCAGAGGCTGCTGAGTATCATTGGGGCTTTAAACGCTCAACAAATAACGAACCCGCACAAGCAGGCGCAGAACTTGATACATTGCTCGATAAATACGGGGCAATTTATAAAGGAAAGTCAGATGAAAAGGTTGCTTATTTAAGCTTTGATAACGGCTACGAAAATGGCTTTACTGAAAGTATTTTGGACACATTAGCTGCCGAAAATGCACCTGCAACCTTTTTCTTAACAGGGCATTATTTAACAAGTGCTACGGATTTAGTGAAACGCATGATAGCAGATGGTCATACAATTGGCAATCATTCTTATGACCATCCGAATATGGCACGGCTTACTGAGAGCAAAATGGTTGATGAATGGCAAAGGTTCGATAGTAAACTAAAGGAGCTCACAGGAATCGAACGTACTTATTATGCCCGTCCACCCGAAGGAATATTTAATGAGCAGCTATTAAAAGTTGGCAATGACAACGGCTACCGCCATATTTTCTGGTCTGTTGCCTTCAAAGATTGGCTCAAAGATGAGCGTCGCGGCTACAAGTACGCATACGATGCTTTAATGGAGCAGCTACATCCTGGTGCGGTTATTTTAATGCATACTGTAGCACAGGATAACGCAGAAGCATTACCGAAATTTATTCAAGATGCGAAAAAGCAAGGGTACACATTTAAATCATTAGACGATCTCGTTCTCGAATATGAAGGTGTCACACTACCTTAATCTTTTTTTTCATCCCACCATGCGCTATAATGGTGGGATGAACTTATTTTAGGGCAACTGCCATAACAAAATGCTTTTGTTGGGTATCACAAATTTTTTCAAGTAAATGAAGAAAAGTTTGGACTAAAGTTCACAAAGGCAGAATAGATAAGGACGTGAAAAAATGAATCAAACAACAATGGCACTTGGACAAAAATTCCCTTTAACAATTAAACGACTTGGCATTAATGGTGAAGGTGTTGGCTTTTTTAAGCGCAATGTCGTTTTCGTAAAAGGTGCTTTACCTGGAGAGGAAGTAACCGTAAAAATAACGAAGCTACAACGCAATTTTGCCGAGGCAGAGCTTTTATCAATTCGCAAACAAAGTGAAGATAGACAAGAAGCTCCCTGCCCTGTTTATGACGAATGTGGAGGTTGTCAACTTCAACATATGACATATGAGGCGCAATTAAAAAACAAGCGTGATATTGTGATTCAAGCACTCGAAAAATATGTACCAGAAATTGCAGCAAATACCGATATCCGCCCAACTCTTGGCATGGACAACCCTTGGCATTATCGCAATAAAAGTCAATTCCAAGTACGCAAGGAAGGCAAACGTGTATATGCAGGGCTATTTACTGAAGGCTCAAACAAGCTCTTGAATATTAACGATTGCCTTGTACAGCACCCTGTTACATCAAAAATTACAGTTGGCACGCGTAAAATTTTGCAAAAGCTTAATATCCCGATTTATGACGGTAAAACATTAAATGGCTTAGTACGTACAATCGTGGTACGCACAGGTATCCGTACAGGTGAAACGCAGCTATGCTTAGTGACAACACGCAATGAATTGCCTCATAAAGCAGAGCTTATCGAACGTATTAAAAAAATTGATCCTTCAATCGTATCCATTACGCAAAATATTAACCGTGAAAAAACATCGCTTATTTTCGGTGACGAAACGATTGTTTTAGATGGCAAAGAAACAATTCATGAGGAGCTTGGTGAACTTGCATTTGATTTATCTTCACGCGCATTTTTCCAGCTAAACCCTGAGCAAACTGTACATTTATATGATGAGATAAAAAAAGCAGCGGCATTAACAGGCAAAGAAACAGTTGTTGACGCTTACTGTGGTGTTGGAACAATTGGTCTATGGTTAGCGCGTGATGCAAAGGAAGTGCGCGGCATGGACGTTATACCCGAAAGTATTGTCGATGCGAAACGCAACGCTCGCAATCATGGCTTCCAGCATGCTCGTTACTATACAGGCAAAGCCGAGGATTTACTTGCTCGCTGGCGTCGAGAAGATTTCACACCAGACGTGATTACAGTAGATCCACCACGCACAGGCTTAGATAGAAAATTTATCGAATCTGTTTTAAAAATTAAGCCAAAGCGCCTTGTATATACATCTTGTAATCCATCTACATTGGCAAAGGATTTGCAACAGTTAACGAAGTTTTATCATGTGGAATATTTGCAACCTGTTGATATGTTTCCACAGACGGCACATGTTGAAGTGGTCACACAACTTATTTTGAAAAAGAGCCATTAATGAATTGCTAACTCCCCTTGTATATGCTCTTTTTTAAAGTACCCAATTCACATTGAGTTTCTTGTGACTCTTTCTGAATTGGGTATTTTTATTATTGAGTTTTTAAGAGGTATCTTCTTTTTGAAATTCTGGATGCAATTACACTTCGACATAATTGATAAATACATTTGATTTAGTTGTAGATATTTGCAGTGATTGACAAATTCTATATGCATGCTATACTTTGTTTAAACGTTCAAATAAGGAGGGCGATGAAGATTAAAAATGTAAATGGAGATACAAAAAGTAAAATTGTTGAAGCTGCCTACCAAGTGTTGGCTGAGCAAGGCTTTGAAAAAGCTTCGACTAAAGAAATTGCCAAGCAAGCAGGCATATCACAAGGGCTCATTAATTATTATTTTTCGAGCAAAGAGGATTTAATGTTTGAGATTTTTCATTTAGAAAGTGCTCGTTACATTGAAGAAATGAATAAAATTTCAGAGATACCATTGAATAAAAACTTTATACGTCATGCATTAGCCGTGCCACAAAATATGGTGCATCAATACCCTGATTGGCATCGTTTACGCTTTGAGCTATTTGCAATAGGTTTAAGGAGCGAAGCTGGTCGCAAAGAAATTCAACAGAGTCTGGAAGCGGGTAAACAGCAAGTATTGAAAACCTTGAACATGATGCCGTTAAGAGAAAATATAAATAAAAAGGCATTAGCATCCATTATTAACGTAACAATTGATGGCTTAGCTCTTGAGCAAATGGCTGATCCTGATTTTGATTTGGATGCCGCATACGTTACTTTAGCCGAGCTACTAGAAACATACTTAGCAAAACCGTAATTTTTTTTCGCATTAAATTGTTTAAACGTTCAAACAATAAGGAGGTACATTTGATGAATAATCTTATTTTCTGGTTGCCTTATGTTGTCTTACTTATCCACACGATTGAAGAAGTTCCTAGTTTTTCAAAATGGGCTACGCGACACTTTGCGCCAATGTCAACCTATAAACATGTCATCATTCAAATTGGCATGATTCTACTACTTCTAGTCATCTCTTATAAAGCATCAACTAGCGGGTATCATGGCATTTGGGTCATACTCGCAGCAGCATTTCAATTGCACATTGGTATAAACGCGATTTTCCATGTGGTAACAACAATTATGTATAAAGAGTATTCTCCAGGCTTACTAACAGCTGCTACTCTGTCATTCCCATCTACAATTTTCTTTTTCAATCAAATACATTTAGAAAATAGGTTAACGATGATAGAACTCACCGTTTCTCTAATTATAGGAACAATTATTGGAATAAGTGCAATTGCTACATTATTTCTAAAACCTAACAACAAATAGAGAGGAAGATGGAATTGTTCATTATAACTACAGTAGTTCAAGCTATTTTAATCGTTATTTTCTTGTTTTCAGGTGTTGGCAAAGTATACGGCTCGCTCATGCACATTCAAAATTTTACAAGGCTACAACTGCCACAATGGTTTCGTGTGGTAACTGGAATTACGCAACTTATTGGTGCAATGGGGTTAATAGTGGGATATTTCTATTCTCAATGGGCAACAATAGCTGGTATATGGCTCGCTATCATCATGCTTGGAGCTATATTTGCTCATATCCGTATCAAGGATAGCTTTAAGCAAACGCTGGCAGCAATTGTTCTATTCTGTCTTATAATCGTGTTTTTGCTTTATTTGTTACCAACTAGCCTTCTACTTTAAAAGGAAGTTGTTTATTGTTTGTGCAATAAAAAAATAAGATTGCTCAATTAACACAATCATTACTTGATTTAATTGAGCTTTCTTCGATTTTTGGTATTATACCTTTACTTTATAGCTAATTCAACTAATTTCAGAGAACAAAATTTCATTTTACCCTGTCTCTTA
>NZ_PYWN01000076.1 GCF_003049505.1 Metasolibacillus meyeri | reverse complement strand
GGCGTGCGGAGCGGAATGTACGGAGCACATGAGCGACGCGGGCAACGAAGAGATCCGCCGCTCAGCTGTGCTGCGTTGAAGCGCTGATGGTAAGTAGGACGTCGCTTCGCAACAATGAAATCACTGAGCAATCAGTGTTTTTTTATCTTTAGAAATAGGAGGGCAATACGGAATTAATCAGTTGATTTTAATCGTTAATACTGAAAATAACTTACTAATAAATAACCAACTATTTTTAGCGCCGACTTGCTGATAGAATGGTCAAAGTTACTGATAGCATATCTTCATAATCTTCAAAGCACTTCAACAAGCTCCTCATGAACTTTCTTAAAAATTTTTTACTTTTAACTAATTCCAATACACCGTTCATTCGTCTTTAATTATTAGAAGGAGGGGATGGCATGCGTGATATATATGAACGACACTATGAAGCAATTTATCAATACATATTCTTTTTAACAACGAATCCAGCAATCGTTGATGACTTTGTTCAAGAAACATTTATTCGCTTTTATCATACAAAACAAATCCAAAATGAAAAAGCGCTATTGATTCGAATCGCTCGAAATCTAGTGTATGATCATTTCAGGCGCAAGCGGTTATTAAAGTGGTTGCCTCTAGCAAAAATAGACTACAAAGATGAAGCTCCTCTACCAGAAGAATTGTTATTGCGTTCACAAGAAGTACAAGAGCTGTACAAAGCATTAGCAAAAATTAAAATGAATTATCGAGAAGTGATTGTGCTTCGCTATATTGAAGAATTGTCGGTAAAAGAGGTGGCTCATTATTTAGAGCTGTCAGAAGTACAGGTGAAAAACTATACAGCACAAGGCTTAAAAGCATTGCGCAACATAATAGGGAGGGAAGCAGATGTTTGACTTTAAACAATTAGTGATGAAGCCTAGCGAAGAAAAGAAAGAGCAACAATATCGTTTACTTGAAAAACGGCTACAAAAAAAGAGAACTCCCTTATTGCCAATTATATTGCCTCCGGTGATTGTCTTACTTGCTTGCCTGTTGTTTCTGACGATGCCATCACAGCTAAATGAACGAACAGGAGTTGAATCGAATGACCTTGTTCAGATTTTAGGTACATTAGGTGAAGGAAATCCAAGTTCTATTTATCGCTTTGATGTGAAAAATATAACAAATTCTGTCTTACGTGATAGTTTTGAGCAAGCTTTACGTGAAATGCAGCCAATTAAGCTGTCTCAAGATCCTGATATAACGTACACAGTGCAATTAACATATGAAAATGGAGTAGTAGAGCAATATTTTATTGAGTGGGCGGAAAATGTACATTTTGGTGATATGGAAGGGCAATGGTATGTTGTGGAGAATCCTGATTTATATAATACATTAGCAGGACTGTTTTTCCCTATTACCGAGCGTCAGTTTCGTAATGCATGGTTTATTCTTATTATTCTTATGTGTTCGTTATGGATACTTGAGAAAGGGGTACGACCACAAGGGCATGATGGGAAAAAGCTTCCTTTATATTCAATGAAATTGCAATATGTCATAGATGTAGTAATGATGTTGATTATTGTTGTTCCACTCGTCGTAGTAAAAAATCCGTTTGTATTTAGTAGTTTTGCTGCTGTGATTATAAGTGGGGGGGTAAAATTCTGGTTAGAAGCCCGCTTTGGAGGTGAGAGCTGGCGTTATAAAATAATTGTTTATCGTACATGTTATCTTCTAATAGCATTTAGCTATGTTATTTATATGGGAGCAGCTTTGAATTATTAATGTAAAGCATGAGGCCATTCCTCATGCTCTTTTTTCATGTATAATAAATGTAGAATTTTGAACGGAGTGAATAGTTATGAAACGAGAGCGTCCTCTTGTAGAAGCTTTAGAAAATTTTATTGAGCAAGAGCCGTATTCCTTACATGTTCCTGGACATAAAAATGGGCGTATTACGTATTTGCCAGATGAGATACAGCGGGCTTTACGTTATGATGTAACAGAGTTAACAGGACTAGATGATTTTCATCAGCCAGAGGAAGCGATTGCGGAGGCAGAGGAATTACTGCGTCAAACGTATGAGGCGGATCGAAGCTTCTTTTTAGTGAATGGCTCGACCGTTGGAAATTTGGCAATGATTTATGCAACATGTCAACGAGGGGATACCGTTTTCGTTCAACGTAATGCGCATAAATCGATTTTCCATGCGTTGGAACTTGTCGGCGTAAAGCCCGTTTATTTAACACCAGAATGGGATGAGCATACTTGTACGGCCACACATGTGCGTTTAGATGTAGTAAAAGAAGCATTGCAGTATTTCCCAAATGTCAAGGCTATTATTTTAATCTCGCCTACGTATTACGGTGTTGTTACAGAGCAATTGAAGGGCATTATTGATTTATGTCATACATATAAAATTCCAGTGTTAGTAGATGAGGCGCATGGAGCGCATTTTGCTGCGAGCGAACGCTTTCCAATATCCGCTTTAGCATTGGGGGCTGATATCGTTGTGCAGTCAGCGCATAAAACACTGCCTGCGATGACGATGGCTTCGTTTTTACACGTGAAATCATCCTTAGTAGAAATTGAAAAAGTGAATCGTTATTTGCGCATGTTGCAATCCAGTAGTCCTTCTTACTTATTGCTTGCTTCATTGGATGATGCAAGATACTATGTCAGCACATATATTGAAGCAGATACTCATTATTTAATGGAAAAGCGTATGCAATGGATAGAGTCGCTGAGGGCAGTTGATAATTTAACGGTTATTGAAGTAGCAGATCCGTTAAAATTGTTGCTGCGTGTTCAAGGATATACAGGCTTTCAGCTCAAACAAAAACTAGAGCAAAATCAGCTATATGTGGAGCTAGCAGATGCAGAGCAAGTGTTGACAATCTTGCCACTTCTTAAAAGAGGAGAGGTATATCCTTTTGCAGATATGCGTATACGTATAAAAGAGGCTGTAATGGATTTGCTAAAAACGAAAGGTCAAGCTTTGCCAAAATTAAGCAAGCAATTTAGCTTAATGAACATTGTGACTCCAGAATATAGCTTTGAGGAAGTCGAGAGGTTAGAGAAAGAATGGGTACCTTATATGCGTGCAATTGGGCGTGTAGCAGCATCAATGATTATCCCATATCCACCTGGAATTCCATTGTTTGTCGCAGGAGAAAAGATTACTGTAGCGAAATTAAGTCAGCTTGAAGAATTATTAGCGATAGGCGCGACATTTCAAGGAGAGCATCAATTAAATAAAAAACAGATTTATGTCATAAAGCAGTAGATGGGGGAATATAACAACATGGTAAGCAATTTATTTATTACGTTTGAAGGACCGGATGGAGCTGGGAAAACATCTGCGCTGAAGGATATTGTACAACGCCTAGAGCAGCATAACATTGATTTTTTAGCAACGAGAGAGCCAGGAGGCATCCGCATTGCCGAAAATATTAGAGAAGTTATTTTAAATCCAGCGTATCAGGAAATGGACGCGCATACGGAAGCATTACTTTATGCTGCTGCACGTAGTCAGCATTTTTATGAAAAGATTGTGCCTGCACTTCAATCTGGTAAGCATGTATTGTGTGACCGATTTATTGATTCTTCACTTGCATATCAAGGTTTTGCTAGAGCGCTTGGTGTGGATGAAGTCTTGAGTATTAACGAGTTTGCAATAGGTAAAAGAATGCCTGATTTAACAATTTTCTTTGATTTACAGCCACAGATTGGATTGGCACGAATTCAAGCAAATCGTTCAGATGAAATTAATCGCTTAGATGCTGAGAGCTTAGTATTTCATGAGAAGGTATATGCAGGTTATGAAGAGGTGCTACGTCGCTATCCTGAACGAATTCGCATAGTAGATGCTTCAAAATCGTTGGATGAAGTGACGGAAGATGTTTGGAAAATTTTAAAAGAGGTTATAGTTTAAAAGTAAATGAATTGCAGGATAGGGTTGTGCTATAATAATACTATCAACTTTGCATTCAGCATAGACTAGCTGAGTGAAGATAAGGCATAATTCAATGAAGGGGTGAGGGCGGATGAAATTAGTAGTAGCCGTTGTACAAGATCAAGACAGTAACCGTTTATCAAATGCATTAACAAAAAATAATTTCCGAGCAACAAAGCTTGCGAGTACAGGTGGGTTTTTACGTTCAGGAAATACGACATTTTTAATTGGTACAGATGATTCGTTGATACCTAAGCTTTTAGATATTATTCGAGAAAACTGTCGAGCACGAGAACAAATGGTAGCACCAGTTTCACCGATGGGAGGCAATGCAGACTCTTATATCCCGTATCCTGTTGAAGTAGAAGTTGGTGGCGCTACAGTATTTGTACTGCCGATTGAACAATTCCATCATTTCTAATCGGAACGAAAGATAAAAAGCGCTGGAGGGGAATTCATTGAAAATTAATCAAGACCTACGTGTGCTGAATACAAATCGCAATGAACTAAAGCCTACAACACAAGGCGCTAATCGTTTTGGGGAAATGGTTGTTAAGCAAGGCTCAAAAATGCAGACAGAGCAATTAACACGTTTGCTTGGTGATATTTCAGCCGCTGGAGAGCGTGTAGCAAGGTCACGTAATTTGCGTGAGCTAACGCGTTATAAAATGCTTATTAAACGCTTTTTGCAAGAAGCTGTTGATTATGGCCTTGAAATGAAGCAATCACATACGTGGAATCGCTTTGGTGAAGGGCGTCGTTTAAAACTCATTGAAACAATTGATAAGCGTCTTGTTGAATTAGCGCAGGATTTGTTAGATGAAGAAAAGGAAACGATTGATCTGTTAGCTAAAATAGGTGAAATTAAAGGATTATTAATTAATCTATATATGTAAAAACCCGTGTCTCCACCACATGACACGGGCTTTTTTCTAACATGAATAGTTGAAGGTGAGGCAAATGGCACATAATATGAATGAGCTAGAAATGCTACAACCTGTAGTTATAAAGCAAATTCAAACAATTTACGAGAAAAATAGAATGGTTCATGCCTATATTTTTGATGGTGAAAAAGGTAGTGGAAAAAAAGCTGTTATGCAGTTTTTTTTAAAGCTATTGTTATGTGAAAATGTGTCGAATAATGTTCCATGTGAAACATGTCGAAATTGTATTAGGGTAGATTCGGGAAATCATCCAAACGTTCGACAAATAGAACCAGATGGACAATTTATTAAAGTCGACCAGGTGAGAGAGCTTATTTCAGAGATGACGATGACAGCGGCAGAAGAAGGGCGAAAGATTTATGTGCTGCACCATGCTGATAAATTAAATGTTGCTTCCGCAAATACACTGTTAAAATTTTTAGAAGAGCCGGATGGTAATGTGATGGCGATTTTATTAACGGAGCAAATTCAGTCGCTATTGCCAACGATCCGTTCTCGCTGTCAGCATATAAAATTTTCACTCGTACCACGACATATCATTATGCAGCAATTAATAGAGCAAGAGATTACACATTCTATGGCAGCCACGGTGAGTATGGTAGCAAATGAACTAGAAACAGCACTTTTTTTAGCAAAAGATGAGCTATTTGCACATGCGAGAAAAACAGTGTTAAAATTAATAGAAGCTGTCAGAAAAAATGTCCATGAATCGATGTTAATCGTACACGAGGAATGGCTACCTTCCTTTAAAGAAAAAAGCGAGATGGAGCAGGCACTTGATTTACTGCTATTTGCTTACCGCGATATTGTGGCATTAAAAGCAAATATGGAATCTACTTGCACATATCCAGATATGTTACCAGTTTTTAAGGAAATAGCCTTACACACGACATACGAGCAATTATCAAATCAAATGCAGGCAATTTTACAAGCTAGACAGCAACTACAACGTAATATGAATAGGACGTTGTTGATGGAGCAGCTTATGCTGAATCTGCAGGAGGGGTACACATTTGTATAATGTAGTTGGTGTTCGTTTTAAAAAAGCGGGCAAAATATATTATTTCGATCCGGCAATGTACGAATTAGAGGAGAATCAATACGTCATTGTAGAAACAGCGCGAGGCATTGAGTATGGTAAAGTCATTGTGCCAACGAAGGAAGTTGGAGAAAGTGATGTTGTTTTACCATTAAAGCAGGTTGTGCGCCCAGCGGATGAGCGTGATCGTATTCAAGTTGATGAAAATCAGGCGGAAGCAAAGCGTGCGTTTAATTTAGCGAATGCTAAAATTATCGAACATAGCTTAGATATGAAGCTAGTCGATGTGGAATATACGTTTGATCGCAATAAAATTATTTTTTATTTTACTGCGGAGGGGCGAGTTGATTTTCGTGAGCTTGTAAAAGATCTCGCATCAGTTTTCCGTACGCGTATCGAGCTGCGTCAAATAGGCGTGCGCGATGAGGCAAAATTATTAGGTGGCATCGGCCCGTGTGGACGAATGCTATGTTGCTCTACATTTTTAGGTGATTTTGATCCCGTATCAATAAAAATGGCAAAGGATCAAAATCTATCATTAAATCCGACGAAGATCTCAGGGCTTTGCGGTCGTTTAATGTGCTGTTTAAAGTATGAGAATGACGATTACGAAACAGCAAAGGAAGGAATGCCAGATATCGGCGATACAACAATGACACCAAATGGTATCGGCAAAGTAATAGGCTTGAATGTGCTAGAACGGTTAATTCAAGTATATTTACAGGAGCAAGAGCGAACAGCAGAGTATACGCTCGATGAAATATTGCAATGTGAGGGGAATCTCATATAGGCTAAATACGTCTTGATGTAAATAAATCTAGTGGAAAAACTAGGTACTATTACATCAAGGCGTAATTCATAAAGGTAATAGACTTCATCTGAATAAAGATAAAGATTTAATGGGGTGGCTTGAGTGAAGGACCGTAATTTCTTAAATACCGTTATGGAATTCGAACAACAGCTTGAAGCGATACAGGAGCAATTTAACTATTTAAAGCAGTTTGTTGCACATATGATGGAGGAGCATCAAACACTCCAAGCAGAAAATCTTCACCTACGTGCGCGCTTAGATGAATTGCAATCAAATGAAGCGGTACAAACTGAGGAACGCAAAAGTGATGATGTGGCAGATGTGGGCGAAGGCTACGATAATTTAGCTCGTCTTTACCATGAGGGGTTTCATGTATGTCATGTTCATTTTGGTAGCTCACGTAAAGGTGAGGATTGCTTGTTTTGCCTATCGTTTTTAAATAAAACAACATAGTTAATGGAAAGGGGGGCTGTTTAAAAGGGGAAATACCTTTTCAGATAGCCCCAATTTTTATATTAATTAGGGGGAGTGTCTCACAATGATTTTTCAGACACTCCTTTTTATAATGAAAAAAGCTAAGGGAGTTTTAAAAATGGAACAATGGTTACAGGATGATGAGCGATTAGATTATTTATTAGCAGAGGATTTACGCATTATTCAAAGCCCTTCGGTGTTTTCTTTTTCCTTAGATGCTGTATTGTTAGCACGTTTTATCAATGTGCCGAAAAATAAAGGGCATATTGTGGATTTATGTTCTGGGAACGGCGTCATTCCATTATTTTTAAGTGCACGTACAAAGGCGCAAATAACGGGTGTAGAATTGCAGCCAAGATTATACGATATGGCTTGCCGAAGTATACGCTATAATAGTTTAGAGCAGCAAATTACAATGACATTAGGTGATGTGAAGGAAGCGGCTGATCAATTAGGTGTTGAAAAATATGATGCGGTAACATGTAATCCACCGTATTTTTTAGCACATGAGATGAGCGATAAAAATATGAGTGAGCATTATGCAATTGCGCGTCATGAAATACATTTAACATTAGAAGAAGCAATCTTTGCTGCAAGCCGTTTACTAAAGCAAGGTGGAAAGGCCGCCTTTGTTCATCGACCAGGTCGTTTGCTTGATATTGTGACAGCCATGAGGGCACATCGTTTAGAGCCAAAGCGTATTCGCTTTGTTTACCCGAAAATGGGTAAGGAAGCAAATACATTATTAATAGAAGGAATTAAAGATGGCAAGCCTGATTTAAAAATTTTACCGCCCCTTTATGTGTATGATAAGGATAATAATTATACGTCAGAAGTGAGTGAACTTTTATATGGAGAACATAGCTAAGCATTATTTTTATGTACTGCAATGCGGAGATGGCTCTTTCTATGCAGGGTATACAAATGATTTGGAGCGACGGGTTGCTGTTCATAATGCAGGTAAAGGCGCAAAATATACAAGAGTGCGCTTACCTGTGACATGTATTTATTGTGAGGAATACGTGACAAAGCGAGAGGCGATGCAAAAGGAATACGCTTTTAAGCAATTAACACGTGAGAAAAAGGAGATTTACATAAGTAGTGCTGGAGGAGCGACTTCCCAGCAACGAAAAATTTAGTATTTTAACGTTGTAAAAGAAAAGTATCATTTTCTAAGTAAGGTATGTTTCGACAAAAAAGCGAAAGTGAACTAACACACTTTACGCTTTTTTGTTTGATAATAGCATAATGGTGTATACTTAGGCGATGAGAGTTAGGGGGAGAGTACATGAAATCACAAAAGAGCAGCCAGCATGAGATAGGTGCATGCTTATATTTAGTGGCAACACCGATTGGCAATTTGGAAGATATGACGATACGTGCTTTACGCATTTTAAAGGAAGTTGATGTTATTGCGGCAGAGGATACGCGTAATACGAAAAAGCTTTGTCATTATTTCGAGATTACAACACCGCTTGTCAGCTACCATGAGCATAATATAGAGGCTGGTGGAGAGAAACTTTTGCAATACTTGCGCGAAGGGAAATCGGTTGCGCTTGTTAGTGACGCAGGCTTACCTTGTATTTCTGACCCTGGTGCTGATATTGCGATGAAGGCAATTGCAGAGGACTTTGCAGTTGTGCCGATTCCAGGAGCGAATGCAGCGTTAACCGCTTTGATTGCTTCGGGCATTGCCCCACAACCATTTTATTTTTTCGGCTTTTTAAACCGCAACAAAAAAGAGCGCCGTTTACAACTTGAAAATTTAAAAAAGCGTCAGGAAACGATGATTTTCTATGAAGCACCTCACCGTTTAAAGGATGCGTTAAAGGATATTGAGCTTGTTCTGGGGAATCGGCGTATAACGTTAGCACGAGAGCTAACAAAGAAATTTGAAGAATTTTTGCGCGGTACTGTGGTGGAAGCACTTGAATGGACTACAAATAACGAAATTCGTGGAGAATTTTGTATTGTGCTTGAAGGAAGTACAGAGGTAGATGATGAGGACGAGCAACAATTTTGGACGGATATGACAATTGAAGAGCATGTGGAGTATATAATAGAAGAAACGCAAATGTCGTCGAAGGAAGCGATTAAAGAAGTCGCAAAACAGCGCAATTTGCCAAAGCGAGACGTATATCAGGCGTATCATCAATAAAAGATAATTTCAAGAAAATGCAAATGGCTTTTGAGAAATGTAGGCTAGTTCCTACATTTCTCAAAAGCCTCTTTACATTATTTTTTTAAGCCTTCTTGGATCTCTTTGATTAATAAATCTGCACCTTCTGGGCTTAAAATTAATTTACCACCTACAAGGCGTAAGTTATCATCAGATACTTCACCAGTTACAGCACATGTCATATTTGGCATGTATTTTTTTAAGATGATTTTATCATCATCTACATAAATTTCTAAAGCGTCTTTTTCTGCAATACCTAATGTACGGCGTAATTCAATTGGAATTACCACACGTCCTAATTCATCTACTTTACGAACAATACCAGTTGATTTCATAATATAATTCCTCCCTAAAATAAATTGTATAACAATTCTACAAAATTCGACATGAATTGCTTGTCTAGAATGAATCATACCAAGTAATTACATAATCGTCAATAAATTAGTTTGAAAAAAAAGTTACTTTATAAATGATTTGTTAAAAATCAAGTAAAAACAGCGTTTTATTGAGAGAAATTAGGATATAATTAAGATAAATATTAATTTATTTATTTATCTCTATTCTACAAAATTCGACATAATTTGTCGAATTGTTTACTGCTTATAAGGAGAAGCTAACTAAAAAATAGGAAAGTGTGTTGTTTTTTAGTCAAAATTGATGATTTTTTAAATTGGTCAATTTTAAGGTTGAGAAATACCAAAAGAAATTAAGAAAGTATCATTTTAAATCTCGTATTAACAGGCTGTCCTTCTGCAAGAAAGTGTAACACCAGTAACAATATTTATGGTACCGAAAGAGACGCAGTTAAAATAAGAGATAAATCTTCATAAGTGAAACTAACAGTCCGCAGGGATGTATGGAAATTCTATAGAGTGAAGAGTCATTTTATCTCTTTCATAGCTATATCAATATTTTAGACAAAAAAGCTTTAATATTCTATCATTGAAACGAAATTCGGACTCCGATAGAATAGATATTATATTGCAAAGTAATTGGAGGCACTTTACGTGAACGAAAAACAAACATTTTATATAACAACCCCTATTTACTATCCGAGCGGCAAATTCCATATTGGTACAGCCTATACAACGGTAGCATCAGATACGATGGCGCGTTATAAACGTCTGCGCGGTTATGATGTACGTTTTTTAACAGGCATGGATGAGCATGGACAAAAAATTCAAGAGAAGGCAGCGGAGTCAGGAAAAAATCCACAAGATTATGTCAATGAAATTGCGGCTGCTGCGAAAAAACTTTGGGCGTTAATGGATATTTCCTATGATGACTTTATTCAAACGACACAAGAACGTCATAAAAAGAGTGTCGAGAAAATCTTTAAGAAATTTTTAGATAATGGTGATATTTATAAAGGTGAATATGAAGGCTTATATTGTGTGCCTTGTGAGTCATACTATACAGAAACACAACTTGTAGATGGCAAATGTCCTGACTGTGGTCGAGACGTACAAACAGTAAAAGAAGAATCTTACTTCTTTAACATGAAAAAATATGCGGATCGTTTACTGGCGTACTACGAAAACAATGTTGAATTTATTGAGCCGGAATCACGCAAAAATGAAATGATTAATAACTTTATTAAACCTGGATTAGAAGATTTATCTGTTTCACGTACATCTTTCGACTGGGGTATTAAAGTACCTGGAGATCCGAAGCATGTTATTTATGTGTGGGTAGATGCTTTGTCGAACTATATTACGGCATTAGGCTACGGTTCGGATAATGAGGAGTTATTTAATAAATATTGGCCAGCAGATGTACATGTCGTAGGGAAAGATATTGTGCGCTTCCATACAATTTATTGGCCGATTTTCTTAATGGCTCTTGACTTACCACTACCGAAAAAAGTATTTGCACATGGCTTTATTATGATGAAGGACGGCAAAATGTCGAAATCAAAAGGCAATGTCGTTTATCCTGAAATGTTAGTGGAGCGCTATGGCTTAGATGCAGCACGCTATTTCTTATTACGTGAGCTACCATTTGGCTCAGATGGCGTATTTTCGCCAGAGTCATTCGTCGAGCGTACAAACTTTGATTTAGCTAATGATTTAGGGAATTTATTAAACCGTACTGTATCGATGATGAATAAATATTTCGATGGCACTATTCCAACAGAAAATCTACAGCCAACGGATTTTGATGCGGCTTTAAAAGCACATGCAAACGAAACGCGTGTTAAATATGAAGAAAGCATGGAAAAAATGCAATTTAGTGTCGTATTAGCAGAGCTTTGGTCGCTTGTTTCACGCACAAATAAATATATTGACGAAACATCGCCATGGGTATTAGCAAAAGATGAGGCAGATAAACCTAAATTAGCATCTGTTATGGCAAATTTAGCGGAAAGTTTACGTCATATTGCGGTGATGTTACAGCCATTTATGACGCAAACGCCAATGCATATTTTCGAGCAACTAGGCTTAGATAACAAATTATTAGCATGGGATACAATTGAAACATTCGGAGATATTATTCCACCAAACACAAAAGTGGCAGAAAAAGGAACACCTATTTTCCCACGTTTAGAAAATGAAGTGGAAATTAATTATATTCGTGAGCAAATGCAAAGCTCTGTACAAACACCGCAAGAGCAAGCGAAAAAGCCAGAAGCTGAAGAGGTCGCTGAAATTTCCATTGACGATTTCATGAAAATTGATTTACGTGTGGCAACGGTGACAGCTTGTGAGCCTGTGCCAAAAGCAAATAAATTATTAAAGCTGCAAGTGGATTTAGGATATGAACAACGTCAAGTTGTTTCAGGTATTGCGGAACATTACACGCCTGAGCAATTAGTTGGGCAAAAGGTAATCGTTGTAGCGAACTTAAAACCTGTGAAGCTGCGAGGCGAATTATCACAAGGCATGATTTTAGCTGGTTCACATGATGGTGTATTAAAATTGGCGACAGTTGATGCCAATCTTGAAAATGGAGCAAAAGTAAAATAATATATGAAGAGCCTGTTGGAAAATTTATTGACGACAGGCTCTTTCTATTCAAGGAGATTAAGTTATATTAACATAATTAAAATATGTAAAATAAGGGTATTAATTAGGCTTTTGTGACCAAAAAAATATTCTGTGTTTATATAATGTCACAAACCACACCTTTTTTGTAATACAAATGTAATGTTTCTGAAAACTAAGAAATAATTCAATCAAATAAAATATACGTCAGGAGTAATGAAAAATGGCAACTTTTATAGATACACATGTGCATTTAAATGCAGACCAATATGATGATGATTTACAGCAAGTGATTGATCGTGCTCTAGAAGCAAAAGTCGAAAAAATGGTTGTTATCGGCTTTGATCGTAAAACAATTGAGCGTGCAATGGCATTAGTTGAAGAGCATGATTTTATTTATGCGGTCATTGGCTGGCATCCTGTTGATGCGATTGATTGTACAGAGAAGGATTTAACATGGATCGAGGAGCTTGCAGCACATCCCAAAGTAGTCGGTATTGGCGAAATGGGACTTGATTACTATTGGGACAAGTCACCAAAAGATATACAGGAATTTTGGTTCCGTAAGCAAATTAAGCTAGCACAAAAATTGGATTTACCAATTATCATCCATAATCGAGATGCGACAGGCGATGTCGTGCGTATTTTACGTGAAGAAAATGCTGCTACTGTTGGCGGTATTATGCACTGCTTTGGAGGCAGCGTGGAAACAGCACGTGAATGTATCAATATGAATTTCATGATTAGCTTAGGAGGCCCCGTGACATTCAAAAATGCACGACAACCGAAGGAAGTTGCAAAGGAAATACCGCTAGAGCACTTATTGATTGAAACGGATGCGCCGTACTTAGCTCCACACCCATATAGAGGTAAAAGAAATGAGCCCTCTTATGTGCCTTTAGTTGCAGAGGAAATTGCGAGACAAAAAGAGCTTTCTTTGGAAGAAGTTGCTAATGTAACGACGGCAAATGCAATACGTTTTTTAAAATTGGATGTTTAAATTGTGAAGACGCCTCCAATACTGCATTTAAAGCACTTTTTTTAAAGTGTTTTTTAACGGCTAAAAAACTTTATGGTTGACAGCTCGAAATCTAGTCCGTATAATTCAGCGAGTATCAAGGAGGCGTATTTTCATGTCAAATAATTCCATGAAAAGCCAGTTCTTAGGTTCATTGAGGAGCAAGGAAACAAGAACAAAAATATTATCGTTTGTCTTGTTTGCAGCTGTAATTTCATTCGTTCTTTTCCAAGGAACGAAATCACCTGTCGTTATTATGGCGAACGGGGAAGAGCAAAAAGTAACAACACACGCAGAAACTGTTGGCGAGCTTTTACAGGCGCGCGACATTAACGTATCAGAATATGATAAAGTAACACCCTCAGTAGATACCAAAATCGTTAGTGGAATGACGATTGAATGGGAACAGGCAAGAGAAGTAATCGTTTCAGTTGACGGGGAAGAGTCAAGTGTATGGACAACTGAAAAAGTAGTGAAGAACATTTTGGAAGAAGCAAATATCGAGGTAACAGAGCACGATAAAGTATCGCAAAGCTTAAATACTGAAGTAGAGGCAGATAACAAAATCGATATTCAAAAGGCGTTTCAGTTAACGCTTGTCGATGGCTTAGAGAAGAGACAAGTTTGGTCCACTTCGACTACGGTCGCTAACTTTTTAAAACAACAAGAAATTCAATTAGGTGAATTTGATCGTGTCGAGAATAAACTGGAGGACGTTATCGCTCCAGAAGAAAAAATCGTAGTTGTTCGCGTAGAAAAGGTTACCGATGTAGTGGAAGAATCCGTTGATTTCGCAGTCGAAAAGAAAAACGATTCTTCGTTGCTTAAGGGCAAAGAAAAGGTTGTAACAGAAGGTGTAGCAGGGAAAGTAGAGCGCACTTACACAGTAGTAAAAGAAAATGGTAAAGTTGTCGATAAATCATTGAAATCTGAAAAGGTGACAAAGGAGCCGACAACGAAGGTTGTAGCCGTAGGAACAAAAGTTGTAACTGCCAGTGTTTCGCGTAGTAATGCAGCTGCGCCTGCTGGTGGCAAAGAGTTTTATGTAACAGCAACGGCGTATACACCATATTGCAATGGTTGTTCAGGTATTTCAGCAGCAGGTGTCAACTTGCGTAGTAATCCTGATTTAAAATTAATTGCAGTGGACCCAAGCATCATTCCATTAGGAACAAAAGTATGGGTTGAAGGCTATGGCTATGCAATAGCTGGAGATACAGGTGGCGCAATTAAAGGAAATAAAATTGATATACTTATGCAAACAAAGCAACAGGCGTACAGCTGGGGGCGTAAAAAAGTTCGTATTAAAGTATTGGATTAAGTATGGGCAGTGAGCTGAATTTTTAGCTCATTTGTTTCGTGTTGTATTTGTAAAGAGAATGTTGGGCGAGGAGAATTGCTAATAGTTTTCCTTCGCAACAGGAAGAGCATGACTTTCTTTACAAATAAGATGCTTGCTATACTTTCTACAGAAGGCACAACAACTTTTAGTGAGTATCTAATAAAAGCTTTTGGTTGCCTGAGAAGGCGTTACCCTTTCAAGCAAATTCATTTCTACGTGTTTTAATTCAAGCGAACAAAAACAAATTTAAGCAGTACCAAAATGTTCATAGGCAAGGGAGTAGGGGGATTTTGGATTTCCTTTACACCCTTGCCTTTCTATATATTTATCCCGTAATAATAGACTGTGAAAATGCGTATGCTTTTTATTTAACAGTTCATGGAACCCCTTAGTGGTTGAAGATTGACTTTATCGCTAATTGTATGAAAGTTGTGTGAGTGCCTGGCACCAAATAAATATGATAAAATAGCTTTATAATTGATGAAAGAAAAGAGGCACATTTTTGGATATACGAGAAATTATCGTTGTAGAAGGTAAGGATGATACGACGGCGATTAAGCGTGCTGTTGGTGCTGATACGATTGAAACGAATGGTTCGGCAATTAATGAGGAAATCCTGCGTCGTATTGAGCATGCACAGGAAAAGCGAGGCGTCATTGTATTCACAGACCCAGATTATCCAGGGCGTCGCATACGCGCAATTATTGAAGAGCGTATCCCGCATGTGAAGCATGCTTTTTTAGCTAAAAATAAAACGATTGCTAAAAATGGTAAAGGGCTTGGTATCGAGCATGCAAACGATGAGGATATTCGCCAAGCACTTGAACATGTATATACACCAAGCGAGCAGGTCCAAACAGAGGAAATTACGCTGGATGACTTAATGCTGGCACGTCTTATTGGACATCCACAGTCTAAGCCGCGACGCAATCGATTAGGAGAAATATTGAATATAGGTATGACCAACGGTAAGCAGCTGCACAAGCGTTTAAAAATGTTTCAAATTACACCGGAACAATTTGCACAAGCAATTGCACAGTTAGATCAGGAGGAACAACATGCATAAAGACATTGCAACACCAATTCGCACAAAGGAAATTTTACAAAAGTATGGATTTTCATTTAAGAAAAGCTTAGGGCAAAACTTTTTAATTGACCCAAATATTTTACGAAATATCGTTAGTCATGCACAGCTAACGGAAAATAGTGGTGCAATTGAGATCGGTCCGGGAATTGGCGCTTTAACTGAGCATCTAGCACGTGCTGCCAAAAAGGTTGTATCGTTTGAAATCGATCAACGTCTATTACCTGTGCTTGAAGATACATTAAGTCCATATGATAATGTGTCAATTGTACATTCGGATATTTTGAAGGCAGATGTTGCAGAAGTTATTGCAAATGAAATGCCAGATGTTCAAGATATAATGGTCGTTGCGAATTTGCCATACTATGTGACGACACCTATTCTATTAAAGCTTTTGCATGACCAATTACCAATTCGTGGTTTCGTTGTAATGATGCAAAAAGAGGTGGCAGACCGTATTACAGCTAAGCCTGGTACAAAGGAATACGGCTCTCTTTCAATCGCCATCCAATACTATGTCTCAGCAGAAGTTGCAATGATGGTGCCGAAAACGGTATTTATGCCACAGCCTAATGTCGAATCAGCAGTGATTCGATTAATTAAGCATGCTGCGCCGCCTGTAACAGTCATTGATGAGGAGTTTTTATTTGAAGTGACACGTGCGTCCTTTGTTCAGCGCCGTAAGACGATTTTGAATAATTTGCAGGCAGGTTTGCCGAATGGCAAACAAAAGAAAGAGGCTATTTTAGCAGCATTGGCCCAATGTGAAATTGATCCAACGCGCCGAGGGGAAACATTAACAATTCAAGAGTTTGGTAAACTGGCGGATGCGCTCTATCCAAACTTCGCAAAACGCTAATAATTCGGCGAAATTAAGGCAATAATAAAAAAAATAAAATTTTTCATAAGAAAAAAGTTGACTAAAATAATTATATGGTGATAAAATATATTATTTTTGACATTGTTTCTAAAACGTGTTACACTCATATATAGTGAGGTGTATGCGAAATGCCAAAAACAATTGCCAATATTAAAAAGGCTCTAGATAGTCATTTAGGCAAACGTTTGCAAATAAGAGCAAATGGTAGCCGTAAAAAAACGGTTGAGTGTGCAGGTATACTAAGTGAAACACATCGCGCAGTATTCGTAGTAGAACTCGATCAAAAAGAAAATTCGTGCAAGCGTGTTTCTTACAGCTACACAGACATTTTAACAGAAGCAGTAGAAATTACTTTTTTAGACGACGCAATCGCGGTAGGTAAATAGTTATTCATATGTAAAAGCACTCAAATTTTGAGTGTTTTTTTGTTTTTCTCTGTATAAAGAATACCTATGTAAGCATACTAATGGAGCCAACTGAACTTTAGAAAGGGAGGTCATCTGCATGGCGCGAAAAGGCATCATGTCGAATCGTCTAAAGGAAGAGATTGCAAAAGAGCTTGGATTTTATGATGTAGTAGAACGTGAAGGCTGGGGTGGTATTACTACCCGTGATGCAGGGAATATGGTTAAACACGCGATTGAGAAGGCAGAAAAGCTTCTTGCTGAACAACAAGCTACAGACACAAAGTAGCCTGTCGTTTTAACTTAAAAAACCGATCAGATAGGAAAGTTGGCAAAGGGGCTGTCCGAAAAGGTATTACCTTTTCAGACATGCCCCTGTTTTTTAGTTTGGTTGAGCAAATTTCAACATTTAAAGGGCAAAAATGAAGTACACTTGATTTTTCGCTCTTCAAAAGTGATTTAAAATTTTTGGATAATCTCTTTCATTTTGTATTTATAACAAAAAATTATGTCACATGTTTTCGCTCTATCAAAGAAATCGAACTAGCCTTCCACTTTTTTATTTTCTAATTATTCCTATTTCGATTTCCACACAATGAATATGATAAAATATAAATACGAATTGTAGAGGAGAGCTCTATTAGGGAGGAATTTAAATATGCTTTATATTAAAGCTCCAGCTAAAATAAATTTAACTCTAGATGTCCTATATAAAAGACCAGATCATTATCATGAAGTGGATATGATTATGACAACGATTGATTTGTCAGATAGAATTGGCTTGGAGGCGCGTCAAGACGGGGTAATTAAAATTATTTCAGCAGATCGCTTTGTGCCAAGTGATGAGCGTAATTTTGCTTACCAGGCAGCAAAGCTAGTACAAGATACATACAAGATTAAAGAAGGTGTATCAATTACGATTGATAAGGAGATCCCCATCGCGGCAGGTCTAGCGGGTGGAAGTAGTGATGCGGCCGCAACGCTTCGAGGATTAAATGAGCTTTGGAACCTAAATTTAACGATAGACGAGCTAGCGGAACTTGGAGCACAAATTGGCTCAGACGTACCGTTTTGTGTGTATGGAGGAACTGCACGTGCAACAGGACGTGGAGAAAAAATTGAGGAATTACCAACACCACCAAATTGCTGGATTGTTTTAGCGAAGCCGAAAATTGGTGTATCTACAGCGGATGTATATGGTGGGTTGCGACTAGATGGTGTAGTGCATCCAAATACAGCAAAAGCGATCGAGGCAATTGACAATAAAGATTACGAGGCATTATGTGAGTCGCTTGGTAATGTGTTAGAAAGTGTGACATTAAAGCTGCATCCTGAAGTATCGATGATTAAGGAGCAGATGTATCGTCTAGGGGCGGATGCAGTGCTTATGAGTGGTAGTGGACCGACTGTTTTCGGATTGGTAGATAGCGAGGCTCGCACAGCGAGAATATACAATGGGCTGCGCGGCTTTTGTGACGAGGTATACACAGTTCGTTTGCTCGGAGAGAGGAATACACTTGCGTAAATGCGTACATTTATGGTAACTTACGTATAAAATATTCGTATTCTTAACAGGATGAGGAAATAATTATGCGAGGGCGTAATTGATAGGAGAGGGTCATACTATGAAATGGAAGCGTAGTGAACGACTTGTTGATATGACATACTACTTGCTTGAACATCCCCACCAATTGATCCCCCTTACGTACTTTTCGGATTTATATCAATCGGCGAAATCTTCTATTAGTGAAGATTTAACGATTGTGAAGGAAACGTTTGAGGAGAAGGGAATCGGACTTTTGACAACGGTACCTGGTGCGGCAGGAGGGGTAAGATATATCCCGAAAATGTCTGAGCAAGAAGTAAAGCATATTATTCAAGAGCTGATTATTCAGCTAAGGCAATCGGACCGTTTATTGCCAGGCGGCTATTTGTTTATGACAGATTTACTTGGCAATCCAGATTTTATGAATCGTGTCGGCAAAGTATTTGCGAGTGTTTTTGCTGAGCAACAAATTGATGTTATTATGACAGTGGCAACAAAAGGTATTTCAATCGCACATGCAATTGCGCGTCATTTGAATGTACCTGTTGTTGTCGTTCGTCGAGATAGCAAAGTAACTGAAGGCTCAACGGTTAGTATTAATTATGTATCAGGCTCTTCGCGTCGTATTCAAACGATGGTTTTATCTAAACGTAGCATGAAAAGTGGACAACGTGTACTGATTACCGATGATTTTATGAAGGTAGGCGGTACGGTAAATGGTATGAAGAGCTTGCTCGAGGAATTTGAGTGTGAGTTAGCAGGTATCGCCGTTTTAGTTGAAGCAGAGCATGCGGATGAAAGATTAGTGGATGACTATTATTCTTTAGTAAAGCTCCATGAAGTCAATGAGAAGGACCGTATTATTGAACTAAGCGAAGGCAATTATTTTCAGAAGGGGAGATTATAAATGAAAGCAGTATCAACAACAAAAGCACCAGCAGCAATCGGACCATATGCACAAGGTATGATTGTCAACAACATGTTTTATTCATCGGGACAAATTCCATTAACAGCTTCAGGCGAGTTAGTAGACGGTGATATTGTTGAACAAACAAATCAAGTATTTGAAAACTTAAAGGCAGTTCTTGCAGCAGCAGGCTCTTCGCTAAATCAAGTTGTTAAAACAACTGTATTTATTAAAGATATGGACGAGTTTGTAGCATTGAATGAGGTATATGCTTCTCATTTTGGTGAGCATAAACCAGCGCGTTCAACAGTAGAAGTAGCGCGTTTACCAAAAGATGTGAAAGTTGAAATAGAAGTGATTGCATTAGTGAAATAAGGAAAAATGATGGCTGTAGGGAAAGAGGCGGATGCCTAGGTTTCTCTACAGTCTTTTTTTGATTCAGCTGTGAATAGGAAAGCAGGGAGTATATAAAAAGGCACAGTTAAAGAGAAGTGTGATACATAAAATGAGAGGTACTTATTATAAGGAATAGGCATAACTGCATAAACGCTATCGCTTAAGGCGAATTTTGCTCACTTTTCCTAAAATTTTAAAATAAATTATTTAAATATTTAAACTATTTAAATAATTTAGTATTATTAAGGGAGGAATTAATATTCTTTTAAGAGAATATTATATTTCAAACATAGACATCTTAGATTGAGGGGGGTGAGAGAATGGAAGTAACAGATGTAAGATTACGACGTGTACAATTGGAGGGGCGTATGCGTGCGATCGCTTCCATCACACTAGATGACGAATTTGTTATACATGATATTCGTGTAATAGATGGCAATTCGGGTTTATTTGTGGCAATGCCAAGTAAACGTACACCAGATGGTGAGTTCCGTGATATAGCGCATCCAATTAAGTCGACTACACGCAACAAAATTCAAGAAAGCGTATTAGCTGCATACCATGCATCAAGTGAAGATGACACACTAGAACTTGAGCAAGTAAATGCATAAATAAGATTATATGATGATAGTTGTTGAAAAAGCGTATTTGTACAAGGCTTTTCCGACAGCTATTTTTCATTGTTATTGATTTAAATTTTTAACTTGATTCAGCAATGTTTAATGCGCGGAAGCAGAGCGACAGATACAGAAGTCGCCCATTTCCATAAGTGGCGTGATGAATGGCAGAACAGTAATTGATTGAGAAGTTTTTAAAGTTAATATTTTCAAACTTTCAAAAAGGGCACGGACTTTTCCCAAGAAGCTAATTCCGTTAAGAAATATTAATAGCCATATAGAAAGTGGTGTGTTAGTCTACCTTCTATATAGCCACATATATGTCATTGTTTTGTCAAGTCACAATGCCTTGAAAAACAAGGTGATTTACTATATAGTCAATATGAGACTTAGAGTTAAACTGGGGGACTTATATGACAAATATTTTTGCAATTGTTTTGGCTGCAGGCCAAGGAACACGCATGAAGTCCAAATTATATAAAGTACTACATCCTGTTTGCGGAAAGCCAATGGTAGAGCACGTTATTAATCACATTGAAACACTTGATGTAAATCGTATTGTGACGGTAGTTGGCCATGGTGCCGATAAAGTACAGGAGCAATTAGGTGATAAAAGTGAATACGTGCTACAGGCGGAGCAATTGGGAACGGCACATGCGGTTCAGCAAGCAGAAGGCATTTTGGGTAATCTTGAAGGAACAACGCTTGTGGTGTGTGGAGACACGCCATTAATTCGTCCAGAAACGATGAAAGCATTAGTTGATTTCCATCGTGAGCAAAATGCGAAAGCTACTATTTTGACAACAATCGCTGAGGATCCAACAGGTTATGGGCGTATTATCCGTAACGAAGGTGGGAAAGTAGCGCAAATTGTAGAGCATAAAGATGCCACACCAGAGCAGCATCTTGTGAAAGAAATTAATACAGGTACGTATTGCTTTGATAATAAACTCTTATTTGAAACATTAAAGCTTGTCAATAACGACAATGCACAAGGTGAATATTATTTACCTGATGTGATTGAGATTTTACAAAAGCAAGAACAAACTGTCGCTGCCTATGTGACAAAAGATTTCAATGAAACGTTAGGTATTAACGATCGTTTCGCTCTGTCACAGGCGGAGGAAACGATGCGTGCACGCATTAATGAGCACCATATGCGTAATGGCGTGACAATTATCAATCCAGCAACGACACATATTAGTGCAGATGCAATCATCGGTAGTGACACAGTCATTCTACCAGGCACAATTATTGAAGGAAAGACAGTTATTGGCGTGGATTGTGAAATTGGGCCGAATAGCCATATTATTGATAGCGAAATTGGCAAAAATACATCTATTCATAGCTCTGTTGTCAAAAACAGTGTCGTTGGTGATGAAGTAGCCGTTGGTCCATTCGCACATATTCGCCCAGAATCTACGCTAGGCAACCATGTGAAAATTGGTAACTTTGTTGAAGTGAAGAAAAGCCAAATCAATGATGATTCAAAGGTGTCGCATTTGAGCTATATTGGGGATGCGGAAATCGGTAAAAAGGTCAATGTTGGTTGCGGTTCAATTACTGTCAACTATGATGGTAAAAATAAGCATAAAACAATTATTGAAGATGATGTATTCGTAGGATGCAATACGAATTTAGTTGCACCAGTAACAGTTCGTAAAAATTCATTTATTGCGGCAGGTTCTACGATTACGCAAGAAGTTCCTGAGGATACACTGGCAATTGCACGTGCGAGGCAGGAAAATAAATTAGGTTATATGAATAAATTAAAATAATATATAGAAAACAGGAGGGCATCATGCCATATCATTACGCTGACTCAAAACTAAAAATTTTCTCACTAAACTCAAATAATCCACTTGCACAAGAAATTGCACAAGAAATGGGTGTAGAGTTAGGTAAATCATCTGTAAAACATTTTAGTGATGGGGAAATTCAAATTAGCATTGAAGAAAGTATTCGTGGTTGCGATGTATTCATCGTGCAGTCGACTTCTGCACCTGTAAACGAACATTTAATGGAACTTTTAATTATGGTTGACGCAGTAAAACGCGCTTCTGCACGTACTGTTAATGTTGTAATGCCTTACTATGGCTATGCTCGTCAAGATCGTAAAGCAAAAGCACGTGAGCCAATTACTGCAAAATTAGTAGCAAACTTATTAGAAACAGCTGGCGCAACACGTGTGATTGTCTTAGATTTACACGCACCGCAAATTCAAGGTTTCTTTGATATTTTAATCGACCACTTAGTAGCGGTGCCAATCCTTGCTGACTACTTTGGTTCAAAAGGCTTCAATTCAGACGAAGTGGTAATCGTATCACCAGATCACGGTGGTGTAACGCGTGCGCGTAAAATGGCAGAGCGCTTAAAAGCACCAATTGCGATTATTGACAAACGTCGTCCAAAGCCAAACGTGGCAGAAGTAATGAACATCGTAGGTAATGTGGAAGGGAAAATTTGTATCTTAATCGATGATATTATCGATACAGCGGGTACAATCACAATCGGTGCAAACGCATTGCTAGAGTCAGGTGCGAAAGAAGTATATGCTTGCTGTTCACACCCTGTATTATCTGGTCCAGCGATTGAGCGTATCGAAAACTCAGCAATTAAAGAGTTAGTCGTAACGAATACAATCCAATTATCAGAAGAAAAGAAATCACCAAAAATTAAAGAACTTTCTGTAGCAAAATTAATGGCGGATGCAATCTCTCGTGTTTATGAAAACAAATCAGTAAGTACATTATTCGATTAATCGCAATAAAGCGTGTTAGCAAAGTAGATATATCTGCTTTGCTAACACGCTTTTTGTTTATCCCTCAAATTAACTCCATCTTAGCATTCTACATACCACATTAACAATTGCGTGATTAGTTAACAACTAATATACTTTAAAAAAGAGAACTTATAATAAAGGTAATAGTTTAATTTTATATTTCTGATAATTCAGAAATATTGGTGTTCTCATCATGAAAGGAGATAAAGCTATATGAAAAAATTAACTTTACTATTAGTTATAATGTCGGTGTTCATGTATTCTATTTTTTCAGGGAGTGGCACTAGAGCTTTTGCAACGGCTGTAAAAGAAGCTTTATCGACAGATGACCTACTTATTAATGCGGATGTACAATTAGAAGCTCATATATATTATGAAAATGGAAAACCGTTTGTTGATATTGAAAAGGCAAAAGCAGATGGGTTAGCGGGGGAATATATAGAAATTGGTCTTATGCTAAATCAAATTAGTAGCAGTTCTTCCATTAATCAAGCAGACACTGTAAATGCAGCTGGTATAAGTATACCTATTTGGGGAAACTGGTGTGGTCCAGGATATGGTTCTGGTATTCTAAAAGATGTGTTGGATAAAGGATGTCAAACGCATGACAAGTGCTATGAGGATAAAGGTTATTTTAACTGTGATTGTGATGCACAACTCGTTGATTATATCGAAAAAAATTTTAGCGAAATGGCGTTTATCGAAAAGTTATTTGCAATCGCTATAAAGATATATTTCAAATATACATTCTGTAGTCCATTTAAGTGGGGCTGGATTTACTAAGATGCTGATTGTTAAGGCAATATTGTACTAGGGTATAACCTTTATTTTAAATGAGTTGTATCCTAGTATATATCCGCTATAATCAAATTAACAATAATAGAAAGTAGCGGTCGTATGAGAACTTATAATGAAAAAATGAGCATTTATCATGGGATGGTCTCTACGCTGACAGTGAATACAACAGCGAACTATATTCCGATATTTTCGATGGCCATTTTAGGAGCGACGAATTATCAAGTAGGCTTAATTAGCTCCATCCCACCTTTAGTCACTCTGCTTATGACGATACCAGCTGCCATTTTATTAAATAAAGCGGTTGAGCAAAAGAAGCTTGTTGCTTTTTCTGTACTTACAGCAAGGCTTGTTTTTATGTTATTAATTTTTATTGCTTATATTCCACAATCCATTGCATCATGGGCATTATTAGCATTGATTGCGCTGATGAGTATTCCAAATACGCTGGCAAATATGGGATGGCAAGCATTAATAGGTAACATCATTGAGGATAGAAGGCGAGGGCAATTTTTTAGCGATCGCAATCGCCTGCTAGCAATTATCGGGCTCATTTCGACATTGACGATTGGTATTATTATGCGTGATGCGACAAATAGCATTTTTGCCTATCAGCTCCTGTTTTCGATGGCCTTTTGCTTTGGCCTGTTAGAAGTTTACTTTTTACTCAAGCATGAGGAAGGTGAACCTGTACAGAAAAAGGAACGGAATAGGGCAATGAATTGGGCGATTTTCAAAGATACGAATTATGTACGTTTTTTATTTGTCGCATTGCTTTTTAATTTTGGGTGGCAGATGGCATGGGGGCTTTTTAATATTTATAATGTTCGCTATGCAGAGGCGACGATTTTTTGGATTAGCATGTTTAGCGCAGCGAATATGCTGGCACAAATTTTTTCCTTCCCATTGTGGCGGAAATGGTCAGAGAAATATGGCAATATGCGTGTATTCGTTTGGGTAGCTTTTGGAATGGCCGTAGCCCCATTTGCGATGGCCTTATCAACAAACCTTGTTTATTTAACATTGATGTCTGTACAATCGGGTTTGTTTGTGTCAGGCACAATCTTAATTTTATTTAATTTATTATTGGAAAACTCACCAAAGGAAAATCGTACATATTGCATTACGAGCTATAACGTATTGCTAGCAATTATCGCCTTTATTGCACCGCAAATTGGTATTTGGTTACTTGAAACATATACGATGACAGCTGCAATGAATATTAGCACGATTGTTCGATTAGCTGGGGCCTTTGGATTCCTTTATGTGTGGATGAAAAGTAGGGAACGTGGAGCATTGCAATAAAAAAAGAAGGTTGTACTTCTATGACGAATAGCCATAGAAGTACAGCCTTCTTACATTCTCTACATAATCATCTGATTTAGAATATATTTGAATAATTGAGAAGGTCGAAATGAAATTTTTTTCTATTGTTAATTTCAGTTTATAACTTTTAATTTGATTCAGCATTGTTTTTTGTATCAAAAGTAAATATTTTTTGTGCGAAAGCGAAGCGGCAGCAGATGTTTTCTGTTGCGAAAGCAAAGCGGCAGCAACAACAGGGCGATAGATACAGAAGTCCCCCACTTCCATAAGTGGCGGGATGAATGCCAGAAAAGTAATGGAATCAGAGGGAGTCCCAAAATCCCGACACAATTATGCCGAGGCGTAATTGATTACTATGATTAGTTCTTTCGGACTTTATTAGATTTCCTATTAAATTCCACCCTAATACTATATAATTCACACAAAATATTGAATTTTTAATGGAATTTATTATACATTGATTTCCTAACTTTTCCCATTTATTATTTCCCCTTATTTCTTTATAATGTAACTATATTACAAAATTCACTATTAAAAGTTAAAAGCGCAGCTGGTCATACTTTAACACTTATCGGTTATAACGAGGAGGAAGGAATTTTATATATCGGATAGCATAGGTAATAAAATTTTTGAGTGTAATTTTGATAGTTTTTGCCAATCGATTAACACTGAAAAACCTCCATTTTATCAATTAAATATTTGGAGTCCAGTTCCTTATTTTACTATAGATGAACCATTACCAGTGATTATTGAGAGAGCAATTTTGAAAAATGCAAATGCTATGATTAACTCACAATCAACCCATAGAGGTATTTCAGCCATTCATAAGATTGGTAAATAAATTAAAAATTGGGATATATTTATTCATTGGAAAGGATTGTGTACAAATATATATCGATCTTTAGAACTAATTGGAAGTGGTTTTCGAAAGTTATATCAAGAGTTTATGCAAGAAGCAATTAATATTCTACCTTGGCTAAATGAAAGTTCTGTGTTATAAAAAATAGAAATATTAGAAAGAAGTTACAGTCGGTTATCAAGGAAATGTTATTTAGCAGATAAAAAAGATAAAGCAATATTAAATGAAATTAGCGATATAGTATTTGAATTAGAGGGGAGTGGCAGCTAATGGGATAGAGAATATATTGTGCATATTATATATTCCGTTAATAGTTATTATTCATGAATTAGGCCATGCGGCATTTATTATATTATTTGGGCGTGAAGTTACAGAAATTAGTTTAGGTGTTGGAGAGGTAATTTTTAGAATAAAAAAATTTGTTATAAAAAAGAATAGTTGGTGGCTCGGTTATTGTGCGTGGGAAAACATCGATTCGTTAGCTACGTATAAAAAACTTCTTATTTATTTAGGAGGTATTATTTTCAATCTATCCACTGCAACTATAATTTGGATATTTGGCGATGTACAGTATGCAGATTGGTATAGAGCATTTATCTTTTCGTCTTACGTTATGGCACTTATAAATATAATCCCTTTTAAATTCCCTAGTTCAGGATTAGAATCAGATGGACTGGCATGTATTCAGTTGTTGCGTTCTGCTAAGAAGGATGATTAAGCAGATTTGATTTATTTGTATAATAGCCTGAACAACTTGTTAATTTGTACTGGCACCCGTTTAATCGACCGAGCTTACAATATTTACCTTTTAAAGCAATCCTAAGTTTGTATAATTTCTACAGGAGAAACTAAATCGACATATCATCACAAGCTTGCTGGGTCTTTTTCGCTAGCGTCTTGGATTTTGTGTTGTAGGTGCGAAAGCCAGTGCTATTTGCTTAAGCTTAGCCGAAACGACCAAAGCGAACGGGATTGATTTTTATCAGTAGCTGATGACGGAATTACCGGATGTACCGTTTCATCAACAACTGGAAGTTTATATAACTACCTACCTTAATCAAAAAATATTCAAGCCATATGTGTAAAACAGCCAACTAGCTGAAATTTTTTCAGCTAGTTGGCTATTTGGTGCGCGTATCGTAAAGGTGCGCTATTTTTTATATTTTAGGCTTACTGTAAAACTATAATCTAAAGACATGAATAATATATAAAGCAATCCAATTATGCCTACTAGTAAAATTGTTTTTTATATAATTTTCCAGAAGTCACCCACCTCAAGCTTCACTAGGTGGTGTGATGAATGGCGGTCGACGAGAGGGGCGGCGACCGCCATTCATCAAAAAGAAACGAATGTTCTTTTTTTGTCGGTTGTTGGGCATGCTAATTATCAAAAAAGCCTATAAATTTCGCCTCTATCTCACAGAAGAACAGGCAATCTTTTTTGCCAAAACGTTTGGTTGTGTGCGAAAAGTCTATAATTTATATGGAATCACGCAATTGAAATTATTCTCTTTGTAAAAATTTGCAGTTTTACACTATTAAAATAAACATATCCATCTGTTGTTCTTGCTGGTAATGTGAGACAATGGCACTATAATGTCGGTGTAAATGGAGTGATAAAGTTGGTATACAAAAATGAAATAATTGAGAAGATGAGGGCAATAGTTCTATCAGCTAATTTAGATAATACCTTTCAAGCAACGTTATTAAGTTACATAAATGAAAAGCAAGATTCTTCAATGGACTTTGGAGTGCTTTGTATTTTCCATTATCAAGCTTTTGCACAACAAGTAAAAATAGATGAGCAGATTATTTCTATTGCTGCCGCTGTTGAATTACTAATATTGAGCTTCGATATAATAGATGATTTGCAGGATGGCGATGCGGACTATTTATGGTGTCGAGACCCTGCGATGGCTATGAATGCGGTTTTGGCCATGCTTTTTTTAACGATAAAATGTATTCAGGAAAGTACATTTTCATATAAAGCGCAAGCAATCCAACTGTTGCATGATTTTGCACTAAATAGTATTAATGGACAGTATCTTGATATTGGAAATCGAGGGAAAGATGAAGCATCTTATTTAAAAATGATTGAGACTAAATCTGGGGCATTAATAGCACTAAGCAGCTCTATAGGTGCTACGCTAGCGACGGACCAAATAGATGCAAGGGTCATTAACTATTCAACATATATCGGTGTCGTTCAGCAAATATTAAATGATATTCGCGACTTGAAAACATGGGGGAAGAAAAATGATTTGTTGAATCGCAGATTTTCTTTACCAATTATTTATTTATTCGAGCAGCCAGCGGAATATGCTGATATTTTAAAAGAATACTATAATGGCACAATAGCAGAGATTGATACGGCCTACTTTAAAGAAGCATTATTAGAAAGTGGTGCGATTCGCTATGCGCTCGCTATAAAAAATATATTCAAATATAAGGCATTGCAGATCATAGAGGAGATGCCATTTAATGAAGCAGATAAAAAACATTTAAAAATGTTAGTAGAATAGGGGATTTTATTATAGTAGGCAAATTAATTAAATATTTAACAAAAACCCCACAATTGACTTCATTATTACAAGACAGTAAGCTATCGCTTGTAAGTGATTCGAAATGGGAGCAACAGGCGATTGAGGAAGCGATGTATAAGCTATTACACCTTAAAGAAGCTTTTTGGGGGAGGGATAAGATATAAAGTACAAAATATTTTGGGGAATAATTATTAGTTATAGTATTCTTTATGTCTATCTAATTTCAATTGTTATTTATAAACCATATATTGGGATAGAATTAAAGCAAGTACAACAAGAGTGGAAGGTTCAAAGTTTTCATTATCCTGAATGGGCTGAACGTCATAATATTGAACTGGGTACGGTTGTGTTAGAAATCGATAATCAGCCGATTGGCGTAATTGGAAATGTTACAACGTATATAGTCGAGAGTGCAAATAGTATATTGATTCAAGATAAGCAAGGTAACAACCATCTTATTGACATTGCATATCAGAATTTCCCGATAGAGATTTTTTATTTGATATTGATGCCAAGCATTTATGCTGTAATCAGCTTAACTATATGTATCTATCTATACATATATAAACGAAATTCATTCCTATTATTTCCTATTTTTTTATTGCTTATGTTAATTATAGCGTTAACATATGTTAGTATGGGAGCGTCAAGTAAAGGTCATAGTGTAGGTATATATATTGTGAGTAATGGAGTTGTAGCTAGTGGAGTTTTATTAAGTCATTTTTCGCTTAATTATCTTCAATCGCTAAATATCAGACATACGTTAATGGTGAAACCAATCTATTTGTATAGCATGTTATTTATTAGTATGCTCCTCACATTATTAGAGAAAGTAGTTCCCATTATTTATCATTGGAATACAATGCTCGTTTTAATCCTATTTATATGTTTGATTGTATATACGTTCCTCATTTTATTAGTCACCTATTTGAAATATCGAAAGCAGCAGCTAATTGTATTGTTAATTTGTCTAGTAGGACCATTTTTACCATTAATCCTATTGTATGCATTGCCGGTTATTCTCTTTAACAACTATATTCTTAACGCAGCAGATTGTTTTTTGTTCTTGCTACTGATTCCTATTTCATTGTTACTTACGCAATTACCAGACTACCTGTTTGATATTGATTATGAGATTTCAAAAATTCGCTATTATAGCATGTTGTCATTTGTTGCTTCTAGCATCCTTTCAATAGGTCTTTATTTTCTATTGGATATACAGCTATTAGATGCATTTAAAAGTTTTCTTTTCGTCTTTGTCGTGATTTTTGGAATGCTCTATTTGAAAGAGCGAATAGATTATGCAAATCGTAAAGTTCTATATTCTCCTAAAGGCGATTATGTACATTTTATTTATAGAACCATTAAACATATTACAAATATGCCTTCAGTAGACAAACTGCTAAAGCGTTTTAGTGAGGTGTTGGCACAGCAATTAGCTGTCAGCCATGTCGAAGTACATATTTATTCGACTAGTAATGAAGCGCAGGAAATGGTGGCAAGTCCTAAAATAATTGAAAGCTTGAAATTAGGGAATGTGAAAAAGGTAGACAATTGCTATATTGGCTGCTTGCATGAAACATTGGACAAAAAACATATTGTGACAATTGCAAATGCAGGTGGGCTCTATTTAAAAAGAGAAGAGTTATTGTGCTTGGAGTTGTTAATTATGTATGTTAGTAATTTCATTGATAATACACAATTTGTAGAGAATCTAATTGAGCAGCTTGATACATCACAACAAGGTTCGCCAGCATGGCTAAAGAAATTTGTGTGGCTACAGTTAGAAAATGAGAAATCACAGTTGGCACAGGAGTTACATGATACGATTTTACAGCAGCAATTGTATTTGATACGTGAACTTGATGTAGTCCAAGTAGATAGGTCATTCATCAAGCAGCATCGCGAATTTTTAGTCAGATTGAATGCAGATTTGCGTCAGTATTGCGAGCAATTAAAACCACCGTTACTAGAGAAGCAAGGCTTACAGGTAGCATTAAATAAGTTATTTGTTGAGGTAGAGGAGCGGGGAGATTTTGCTATTATCCATGAGATAGAGGATATAGTACTGGATTCACCAGAGTTACCATTATTAATTTACCGTACAATTCAAGAAATGTTGAACAATGCATTGAAGCATTCTCAGGCAACGTATGTCAAAGTTATATTAACAGCGAGTGAACAAGGCTTTGAATTAGTTTATTTTGATAATGGAGTAGGTTGCAATTTATCCGAAATAGATAGGAAAAACTCAATGGGACTACAAGGGATGAAAGAGCGTGTGTATGCATATAACGGCTTGATTGAGTTGACCTCTGCGCTAGATGAAGGTATGCATATTTACATAAAAATAGAGGAGTAATGTACGGATGATTAAATTATTATTAGTAGACGACCATCCATTGATTTTAGAGGGGAGTAAACAAATCTTTGGCAATGCACCAGATATTATTGCGGATACACTGGTGAATGTACAGGCATTTCCTGAAGTGCTTGCTGAAAAACAGTATGATGTTTTTTTACTTGATATTAATTTAGGGGTGAGCAATGGGTTAGAGCTTGCTGAGCAGGTAAGAGCCAAATATCCACCAGCCATTGTAATTTTGTATACAGGTGAGAAAGTAGAAGATTATTATGCGCTTCTTGTTGAGAAGAAAATTGATAATGTTGTTTCGAAAACCGCATCAAAAGATACGATTTTAAGAGCGGTGTATGCAGCGTTGAATAATGAAGTGCTGTTGCCCAAAAGCTTTATTGATTATATGCAACAGCAAAAGCCAGTGAAAAAGAAATTACAGCTGAATCAACGTGAAAAGCGAATTTTAGAATTAATTAGAGAGGGATATACAAATAAAGCAATTGCACTCGAACTAGATTTGGCACAACGCACAATTGAGAGCAATTTATCACAAATTTATATGTTATTAAATGTCAGTACACGCGCGGATGCAACTATCAAAGCGGTGGAATTAGAGTTAATATAATAAAGTGAATCTTCAATCAGTGGGTTTTTTCTCATCCACACTGATTGGTAATAAAGGAACAAAAGCTAAGCACGTCACATCCTGTAAAAACGCTTGTGTAATCAATATCCTGTTGGCCTCAATCGGGTCTTAAAGCCTGTTAATACGGAATAAAAGTGTAAAAGCTGATATAGAAAGTAGTTTATTTCCCCATCAACTTTTTAGTCATTTCAAAATAAGGAAATTTAATGAATTTTTACTCTGGCTAGTTCCTTGCTTTATTAACGGTTAAATTTATAAATAACTATCCCTACCAATATGTCAATTGCGGAATTCCGCATAAAATTCATACGGAATCACGCAATTGTCATGAGGATGTGTGTAATAGTACTATAAGGATGACTCGAATACGGGTTATCTATTTATAGTTATAGTGGATTGGATTTTGGTCAAAGTAGATTATTCAATAGATCTTTTCAACATGCTTAGTAAATATCAAAGTATGTTTTGAATGATTTATTTTACCTCTGGGACATTTTAATTATTTTATTAGATTAATTATAAGGAGGAAGGTATATATGAGCGTAGATAGGTTAACACAAGTAAGAACAGACACAGCGAATACAGGTAGGAAGATAGGAGAAGCGATAGGAAATAGTAAAGCAGCACAGGCTGCTGATAAAGCTGTAAAAGCAATTGGTCAATCATTTGTGGATTATGGAAAAGCAGTCAATAAAGCTGCTCAACAAACTGTATATGGAAATATGGAAACACCTTTTGCCACTGGTGGTGGAGTTATTAAAGGTTTATATGAAGTTGGTGTTAAAGGTGCAGCGAGAGGGGCAGGGACAGGTTTACTTGCGGAGTTTGGTGCCAGGTCTGTTAATAATATTTATAATGATGTAATTCGAGGCTCTAAATAGTTAAAAAGTATATACTAATCTACCGATATTTAGCTAAATATGCAAAGTAATATAGTTGAGGTTGCTCTTTCTAAGAAATTAAGCTCTAAGTATAATTTCTTAGAAAGAGCAACCTCTATACTTCAATTAGTTAGTAATATATAAGTAGAAATTACCTGTATTTATATAATTTGATTAAAAGGGAATGTAAAGATGGATATTACATATGACAGTTTAATAAAGTTAGATTCTGTAATGTTAGTATATTTGGACAAAGAGGATATAATAAAATTAAATCTTGTTAGTGATAATGGATTAAAGTGGACAATTCCTATTGAGGAATATAATCAAGTTATAACTAATCTTAAATATTACGCATTTATAATAAATAATAAGTTTTGGATTAAAGATCCGAATTGTAATAAAATATACAATTTCCTGAATACTTATTTTTCAGTGAGAAATAATGACTTTATGAATAATGTCAAAAATATTAAATTGAATTACTCCTCTACAGGGAAAGATTTAAGACAAAATACTTTTGATATTATTAATCAAACAAGTGCTTTTTCAAATCTAAATAATGCGATATGTTACAAAGCTAGTTTAAAAAATGTTAAGGAAGATTCGCCTATTATTTTTCAAATTATTAATCCATCAGGTGAGTTGCACTTTATTGATGTGGAATATCTAAAAAAGAATAGTCAGAATGGTACAAGAATCTATTATGCAGGTTTAAAAATCTCACCTCTCTTAGATGAAGGGGTATGGACTTTTCAAATAATATTTAAAGGAAAAATAATAGATGATAAAAAAGTCATTTATAAGATTTATAAAAATAACTATAGTGAAGATAAAATAAACTACTTTGATAAACAGTATATCAATTTTAATCTAGAGGTATAAAGTTTTAAAGTTAATAATTGAGGAATAAAGGATTTGATATTTTTATGTCTAATTATAAAAGCACTGTGTCATTTCTAATCGTTGTCTATTTTTGTACATTTTTTGTTCTTTCAAAAGTATACAACTTTTCTGTGCTTACAAATTATATAGTATGTTTTGTTGCTTTTGTAATAGTTGTTATATTGCGTTATTTAGAAAAAAAGAAGAAAAAGTGAAGAGTATAAGTCATAATATTGAAGGAGAACTCTATGATTTTAGTAGAAACCATCCTTCAAAGTAGATTATACAATCCCGATTTTGGAAGTTTTTTTGTAGTTAATATTTGTATATGAACTGAGGTTTATTTTCTGTTTTCATACTAATGGTACAAGGTGATTGCCTTAATCACAAATAATTTTCCTTAATAACATCATTGTATTAAATAGCTTGGGTAAAACTAGTTCAGTATGGTAGGTACTGGACTAGTTTGTATTTTGTCTTTGTTCGTAATAATGGATAGCTATTCCATGTCTATTTAAAGCCTTTTACAGTAGCTGAATTTCCCTAGAACTAAAGAAAAACTGACATCCGATTTTTAACAATTGGAGGGCAGTTTAATATCATAAATTTTGACAATGAGCTTTTTGAATAAATTTGTTAAAATACGACGATTTTATACCTCAATGTAATTAATTATTTACTACCTTTATTAAACAATAAATAATCAAACCTTCTTTTTAATTAATAAGAAGGCACCATATAATCCTGTGATTATTTGACAGATGCCAAGGGTAATATAAAAAATATGAGAATTGTTAATTAAGTGTAAAATTCCGTTTCCTATTAATAAAATCGAAAAAAGTGTAATGAAAAATTGCATAGTTTTCTTCATTTAACCGCACCCTCTATTATTATTGTATGTGTTTATAGGAAATACTTTCCCTTTTAGATTTCATGGGGTTGCTGGAGCTTTTTATATCGCCTATAAAAAACGATGCTTGCAATAGAGCTTGTCAAAACTCCTGTTAAATAAAGGGTAATAAAGAATCGGTCTTTTTCTATAATGGAAAGGGCAGCGGTAATTATGAATACTACTAATAAACATAACATACTCCCTAGTGAGCATTTTATATATGTTAGTTCTCGTTTCTCGGATGGAGACATTGTAATAGGACAGCTCCTTTCTCAAATTTTTCTAGCTATCACCGGAAATATAGCGAACACAGCGGTAATAAATATGCCGAGCAAAAAAAGATTGATAACTAGGGTACCACCTATACTTGTTGCAATATATAATAGAATGATGGGAATTTTTTTGAACATATATATAACCTCTTCATGTTAATAACTTCTTTTTGTGAAAAATAGCTGATGGATTGTATAAAGTGTAAGGAATAATAATCCTATTGCCCCATATATTAAAAAGCTCTTCTCCATGAATTGATCAATTAGCCACATGCCTGCCATAAAGCAAATGGTAAATAATATGCCAATAATAATACGTTTCATCCTCGTTCTTCTTTCATCTTTTTGAAATTGTTTATCGCGATAAATAATGCAGGAATGGCTAAAGATAGAGAAAAGCCACATTGAAGTATGTAATACCAAGTTGTCGTCATAAGAAAATCGATAAGCGTTACTAAAACGTGAATAGAGCTTCCGCCAGTAACCAAAAGGCAAATAATAAATTTCTCTTTATATTCCATAACATGCTCCTATTAATTTTTACAATAAGTAAAACAATCGATGAACCATACAATAATTTATTTAAGGTAACCATCTCTGCTTAAAATTATATTCTACCATCACCGCATTAACAATTGCGTGATTCCGTATGAAATTTATGTGGAATCGCGCAATTGTTACCTAAGTGAGTTAATTTCATAATTCCAAACCCTTGTCTCCCAAGGGTTTCAAAACAATAAAAAACGGGCACCTCCCCAATTCGGTATAATTTAAGTGACCAAACCAAAATTATCCCTGAGGTGAATGCCCTATGACTATTGTAAAACAAATGCGTCTATTTGACATCCATGAATTAATGGAAATGGAAAGTTCTCATCGTTTTGATGCGATTTTGGCTACTTTTGATTTACAGCCTATTTTCCAACTGTTCAGTAAAAAGACCATGCGTGGCGCTCCAAGAGAATTGAACTATGGTGCAATGATTCACTCTTTAATCATTCGCATTGTCGAGCGTATTCCAACAGTAAAAGATTTAATCAAACGTCTAAAAAATGATTTTATCTTTCTGATTCGGTGCCTTCTGAAGCTTCTTATTCACGTATGGTCGACGTGATTAGCCAATCAGCGGTTTTCGATAACATGCAGGAGGGTCTGATTCAAACAGCCTTTACAGAAGGGTTTTTGGCTGATGAACACCTGAGTTTTGATGCGACACATTTTGAAGCTCGTGATGCGTCAAAACCATCTGAGAAAAAAGAAGAAATCCCGAAAAAACGTGGTCGTAAATCGAAAGAAGAACGTGCTACCTGGCTCGCTGAACAAGCAGAGATCGAGGCAAATCTTACAACGTATGAGAAGAAATTAGAAGCTCAATTAACGATTCCAACATCGACACTTTGGCAAGACATCCCAATCGAACCCAAGTGGGGCATCAAGAAAAATAGTGACGGTAAAAACACGTTCTGGTTCGGCTTTAAAGGGCATTTGGCCGTCTCAACAAAAAGTCAGTACATTGTAGCACGCTTGATGTCGTCCGGAAATTTAAGTGATAGTAAAGCAGCCATGCCACTGTTAAAAAAAGTGGCAGAAGTCGTGCCAAACCAATTTACAACAACTATATTTGATGCAGGATATGATTACGAAGCGATTTATCGGCAAATCTTAAATCAAGACATGAAAGCAGTCATTCCATACGTTAAACGTCGTAAATCCGACATCTTGGGCTTCGATGAAAATTTCCGTCCAACGTGTGTACGTGAACATAGCTACTGTTACGATAGCTTTGATGAGAAATACCAAAGTATAAAATTTACACAGCCAAAAGAATGTGCAACGTGTCCATTACGTGAGGATTCACTCTGTCAAAAAGTCTTTAAAATCAAGTGTGAAACGGATATTCGCAAGTATACGTATCCAGCAAGAGGCTCCGCATTATGGGATAAACTGTACAAAGAACGTACAGCCGCTGAACGCGTGAATGCCTACTTAAAAGAATATTTCCAATTAAATAATGTCCGTCACCGAACAGGAAGAAAAGCGAAGCTCCATTTCAATCTGGTGACGTTTATTTATAATGCCTGTAAATTAGCCGTTGACCGTTTGAATGCACAATTAAATAAACAAAACACAGCAGCATAATTTTTAAAAAATGAAAATTAAGAAATTGGGTTCGTCTAAGCTCTTGAAAAAATCAATTTATGAAATTGATTCATTTAGAGTTTTAATAAAAATTAGAGCTACAGTTTAGTGACTCTAATTTTTATGTTTACTTTTTACAAAAATCCACAAACTTTTTTGCCTGTATTAAGGACATATCTGTTTGTTCTCTCACAAACTTCACCGCTTTAATTTCACCAACGGACTTTATTTTCGCTTTTACTAAGGCAATTAGTTCCTCATTATAGATTTTAGTATAATCCATTTTTCCGACCTCCTCTAATCTATAATACCTTATACAGCTACTTAAACCATTTAGTTTCAAATTTATATTAATACAATAAAAAGGTATTTGTGAAAATAAGGAATAATCGATTGTGGGGATCCTTATGTTTACATAAATAAATAAATTTATCAATTATATTATGTAACTTCTCCGAAATTTCCTATATAGTTAGTATCTCAACATTAATTAAGTGTAAAGCTCCGTTTCCAATCAATAAAATCGAAAAAGTGTAATAAAAAATTGCATAGTTTTATTCATTTAATAGCATCCTTTATGTGGTCATAGGAAAACATTTTCCCTTTTAGGCTTCATGGGATTGCTGGAATTTTTTATAGCGTCTATAAAAAATGATACTCGCAATAGAGCTTGTCAAAACCCCTGTTAAATAAAGAAAAACAAAGAATCGATCTTTTTCTATAATAGAAAGAGTAGCGGTAATTATGAACACTATTAATAAACATAACATACTCCCTAATACGCATTTCATATATGTCAGTTCTCGTTTATCAGCTGGAGATATTGTAATAGGAGCTCCTTTCTTATATTTTTTAGCTATCGTGCGAAATATAGGGAGCACAGTAGCAATGAATATGCCGAGCAAAAGAAGGCGAATATATTCACTATCTTTAAAAAAGTGATTGATAGCTAAGGCACCACCTATAATTGTTGCAATATATAATAGAATGATGGATATTTTTTTGAACATATGTCTATCCTCTCATTGTTGATAGCTTTTGTTTGGGAAAAACAGTCGATGGATTGTATACAGCATAAGCAATAGTAATCCTACTGCGAAATATCTAAAAAAATTCTTATCCATCAACTGATCAATTAGCCACATGCCTGCCATAAAGCAAATGGTAAATAATATGCTAATGATAATACGTTTCATCCTCGTTCCTCTTTCATTTTTTTGAAAATATTTTTTGCTATAAATAGTACTTGAATACTTACTAATAACCAAATGAAGCACAGAAGTATATAGTACCAAGCTATAGTTGAAGTTATAAGGAAATCAATAATTATTATCAAAGCATTTGTAGTAGCCCATATACCTAGCAAAAGGCAAAGGATAAATTTCTTTTTATATTCCATGCTATCCGCCATTTAATCGCATTTTCATTAATAAATTTCCGCCTATCAGCAGGAGAAGTATTATTACTAACCATCCGCTATATTCACTAAGCTGACGGAATAAAACATAGCTAACCAGTGGAAGAAAGGCAACGAGCGTATTGATTACTATGCAAAGTAGTCCTATATTTTGCGTAGGTTCCTTTTGAAAATAAGGTGGTTTATGGATAAACATATAAATAAACCAAATAGCTAAAACAAAAAAATAGTGTTTAGCTGGTGGTTGCTCGACAAGGGCGAGATAGAAACATGGAATTGCTCCTATTAAAAAAATAGTTTGTTTCATCATCGTTCAGGTCGTACTTGCCACTTAAACCAAATGCCGCTAATTAGCAATAAAATCCCTAGCATCATAGACATTGTAAAAGATGTCTTATTGACTTCCGATTTTAATAAAATCGCAATAAGATTATTTAAGAAAATAACAGTACATAAAATCAAATTTAAATTAGCCATTCCATTTTTACTCATGATTTCTCTTCCTTTCGCTTCCTTTCGTTTACTTTCTTACGGGTGTCGTTGGTGTACCATAAAAAATAGCCTGTCGATAAAGCTAAAATAAAGGGCGACCAATCAAATCTTCTATCTAAAATTGCGGCATATAAAGTACCAGCTATGCCGAGAATACATAGGATCGATAATGTAATCATTGCTTTTTTAAATTCCATATATAAAACACCTCTTACTATCTATTGTATAAATGGAAAAATGAAAAAGCAATTGCGTGATTCCGCATTATTTTTATGCGGTATTGCGCAATAGATAATAGAAAATCAACAACAAAGGACACTCGACAATTTCTATGGTAGAATAGGCTAGAATTGTGTAAGTAGATAAAACTAAAAGGGTGAACATAGATGAAATTAATTATTGGTTTAGGCAACCCTGGCAAGCAATATGCACATACACGTCACAATATTGGCTTTGATGTGGTTGATGCTTTGGCGGATAAATGGGGAGCACCGTTAAACCAAATGAAATTTAATGGCATGTACGCGACTGTGCACCGTCCAGAAGGTAAAGTGATGTTGTTAAAGCCGCTAACATATATGAATTTATCAGGTGAATGTGTGCGTCCGATGATGGATTATTTTGATATTGTAGAAGAGGATATTATCGTCATTTATGATGATTTAGATTTAGAAACAGGTAAGCTACGTTTGCGTCAAAAGGGAAGTGCAGGCGGGCATAATGGTATTAAATCATTGATTCAGCATTTAGGAACGCAGGAATTTAATCGCATTCGTGTTGGCGTTAGTCGCCCGCCAGCAGGTATGAAGGTAGCAGATTATGTATTGTCAAAATTTTCGAAGGATGAAGAGCCAGTTGTGGAGGACGCGATTAAAAAATCGTGTGATGCTGTGGAGCTCGCGTTATCGAAAAAATTTTTAGATGTGATGAATGTATTTAACGGTGCATAAATAAACAAGAGAAAGTCTATACTTTGAATACAGTCATGTATTTGAAGGAGGACTTGCCTTGTCAGTTCGTTATCGTTGTAGACATTGTGAAACAGAGATTGGTACATTGCCATTTGATGCAGATGAAACAATTCGTAAGCTTCATCAATTTGAAATTGGAGAAGTGGATGACTACGTAGAAAGGGACGAGCGAGGAGATACGACAGTGCATTGTATATGTGAGCATTGCGAAGACTCCTTAAGGCAGTTTCCTGACTATCACGCATTAAAAAAGTGGCTACAATAGCAAATTTGGGCTGTCCGAAAAGTAGGCGAACGTCTACCATTTCGGACAGCTACTTGCGCTTTTATTGAAATGTTTTCCACTATATTGAATATTTAGAAACACTGTGAAAGGAGGCTTTGCCATGGAAGTTTTTCATCAACTATTCTCGCAAGATAAGCATATAAATACATTTTTACAGCAAGTAACGAAGGAGCGTCAAGCAAGCCAATTAGTTACAGGCTTAACGGGTGGTGCGAGACCAGCGTTATTGCAAGCGATTTATTTAGAAACAGAACGACCATTGTATGTGTTATCGCCAAATTTATTGCAGGCACAAAAGCTAGTCGATGATTTAACAGCATTAGTAGGCGAAGAAGAAGTGCATTATTACCCTGCGGAGGAGTTTATTGCAGCAGGGATGTCAGTCGCTTCGCCAGAGCTGCGTGCACAGCGAATTACAGCACTTGATCATTTAGTAAACCGCAAGCGCGGCATTTATATTATTCCAATTGCAGGGATGCGCAAAATGATGACACCAATGAATGTGTGGAAGTCACATTTACTGCATACAGCAGTTGGAGAGGAAATCGTTATTGAAGAGTGGCTTAGTCAGCTTGTGACGATGGGCTACAGCCGCAGTCAAATGGTTACGACACCGGGAGAATTCGCGGTGCGTGGAGGAATTTTAGATATTTATCCTCTTGATGCAGAGGCACCTGTTCGTATTGAGTTATTTGATACGGAGGTAGACTCGATTCGCACATTTTCAGCAGATGATCAACGCTCGATTGATAAGCTTAGTGAGGTGCGCATTTTACCTGCTACGGAGCTACTTTTAAATGCTGATAACCGTATTCAGCTCGCGGCTCGTTTAGAAACAGCGTTGGCGAATAGCTTAAAAAAAGTAAAGAAGCAGGAAATTCAGGAGCTGCTTTATCAATATATTCAGCAAGATATTGCGCTATTGAAGGAAGGGAATTGGCCTGATACTGTAGCAAAATATGGCTCATTATTATTTGAGCAGCAGACATTTTTAGGGGATTATTTTGCACAGGATGGTATCGTCTTTTGGGATGAGCTTGGACGCATTCAAGAAGTAGCGGATGCGTGGGAACGTGAGGAAACGGAATGGTTTTTATCACTGATTGAAGAAGGGAAAATGCTACATGATGTGAAGCCGTCGTTTGCATTAAAAGAAATTGATGCCATGCTGACATTGCCCAAATATTATTTTGCGCTATTCACCAGAACGTTTTCAGGCTTTAAATTCACGAAAACGCTTAACTTTTCTTGCAAGCCAATGCAGCAATTCCATGGACAAATAGCTTTGCTACAATCGGAGCTCGTGCGTTGGCAACAGGAAAAATATACGATTTTATTTGCGGCTGAGGGAAAGGAACGACTCTCCTCTATTCAGCGTACACTAGAAGACTATCAAATTGATGCACAGCTAGGCTTAGGAAAAGCGAGTGGTATTTATTTAATCGATGTGGCTTTAACGAGCGGCTTTGAGTTACCACTCCAAAAAATAGCTGTTGTGACAGATGATGAGCTATTTAAGCAGCAGACGCGAAAAAGAGCACGCTCACAAAAAATGTCCAATGCAGAGCGTATTAAAAGCTACTCGGAAATTCAGCCAGGTGATTATGTTGTACATGTGCACCACGGTGTCGGGAAATATATCGGCATTGAGACGCTCGTTGTTGGCGGGCAGCATAAAGATTATTTGCATATTCGCTATAGAGCAGATGATAAGCTGTATGTATCCGTAGACCAAATTGATTTAGTGCAAAAATTCGTTGGTTCCGAGGATAAAGAGCCAAAGCTACATAAGCTAGGTGGGCCAGAATGGAAAAAGGCAAAGGCGAAGGTTGCATCAGCTGTACAGGATATTGCGGATGATTTAATTAAGCTGTATGCAAAGCGCGAGGCAGAAAAGGGCTTTGCTTTCACTCCTGATTCCGACGATGTGCGTGCATTTGAAGATTTATTCCCATATGAGGAAACGGAGGATCAGCTACGTACGATTATCGAGGTGAAACACGATATGGAGCGTGAGCGACCGATGGATCGACTTGTTTGTGGCGATGTGGGCTATGGTAAAACAGAAGTAGCGATTCGCGCGGCATTTAAAGCGATTCAAGATGGCAAGCAAGTTGCCTTTTTAGTACCAACAACGATTTTAGCACAGCAGCATTTTGAAACAATGCAACAGCGCTTTGCAGAGCAAGCGATTAATGTGGGGCTATTGAGTCGCTTCCGTACGAAGAAGCAGCAAACCGAAACGTTAAAGGGCTTGCGCAATGGCACAGTTGATATGGTTGTAGGAACGCATCGCATGTTATCGAAGGATGTTGTCTATAACGATTTAGGGTTACTAATCGTCGATGAGGAGCAACGTTTTGGTGTAACGCATAAGGAAAAAATTAAGCAGTTAAAAACAAATATTGATGTACTGACATTAACCGCAACACCGATTCCACGTACATTGCATATGTCGATGGTCGGTGTGCGTGATTTATCTGTTATTGAAACACCACCACAAAATCGATTCCCCGTGCAAACATATGTAATGGAGCATAACGGCGCGCTTGTACGTGAAGCGATTGAGCGAGAAATGGCGCGCGGTGGGCAAACGTTTTATTTATATAATCGCGTGGAGGATATGGCACGTCGCGTGGAGGAAATCCAAATGCTTGTGCCAGATGCGCGCATTGGCTTTGCACATGGTAGAATGACAGAATCAGAGTTAGAGTCTACGATTTTGGAATTTTTAGACGGTGAATATGATGTGCTTGTAACGACGACAATTATTGAAACGGGTGTTGATATTCCGAATGTGAATACATTAATTGTGCATGATGCTGACCGTATGGGGCTGTCACAGCTTTACCAGTTGCGTGGGCGTGTTGGACGTTCAAATCGCGTAGCTTATGCTTATTTTATGTATCAGCGTGACAAAGTATTGACAGATGTAGCAGAGCAACGCTTACAGGCGATTAAAGAGTTTACTGAATTAGGCTCAGGCTTTAAAATTGCGATGCGCGATTTATCGATTCGTGGTGCAGGTAATTTATTAGGTGCACAGCAACATGGCTTTATCGATGCAGTCGGCTTTGACTTGTATTCACAAATGTTAGAGGAAGCGATTGTGGAGCGCCAAACAGGTGTGAAGAAGGAAGACAAACCAGATGTCGAAATCCTTTTGCATACAGAGGCATATATTCCAGATGCGTATATCCCAGACGGCTATCAAAAAATTCAAATGTATAAACGCATTAAAGCGATGGAGCGTGTAGAGGATTATGTAGAGATTATTGATGAGATGCAGGATCGCTTCGGTGATGTACCGACCGAAACGGTGCGTTTATTACGTATCGCTCGTATGAAGGTATGGGCTTTAGCCGCAGGTGTTGATTCTATCAAAGAGAAGCAAGGCATTATTTCAATTCAATTATCAGAACAAGGCACAGCGCAAGTAGATGGAGGAAAAATTGTTTCCGAATCAATGAAATACGAGCGTGCAACAGGCTTTAGTATGGAAGGCATGAAGCTGACTATTACAGTAGACAGCAAGCGCTGCAACAAGCATTTGCCATTCGATGTATTAGAAGGCATGATGCAAATTATTGCCGAGGCAATAAAGGTTCCTGTTGAGCAGTAATAGTGAAGAAATGATAAAGATATAGGGTTATATTGACACATAAAAGGCATTTACTTGTTAGGAGTGAATGCCTTTTTGTATGGTTTAGAAGTAGACGGAGCTATGCGTTTACCTAGCGATAGAATAGCTATTGCATATACACTATACTGTAAGCACAAATAAAAAGAAGGAGCTGAAGCAAATGGCAATGAATGAACGACATTTAAAGCAGCGTTCTGAAATGATTGATGGCAAAACTATTATGATGTCTCCACGTCCAGTTGTGAACCATAATAAAATAATTGTCAATCTATCTATATTATTTGGTGTTTATTTGAAGGGAAAAGGATGTATTAACCTTTCTGAAGGTGTGGATGTACATTTGGACGAAAAAAACAGGGTAGTACCTGATAGCATGATTATCTGTAACCAAGATATCATTAAGCGTGATGGCATATATGGCGCACCTGATTTAGTAGCTGAAGTGCTTTCACCATCAACAGCAAGAAGAGACAAAGGCGAAAAAAAGCGCTTTATGAAAAACACGGGGTGAAAGAATATTGGATTATTAGCCCCGATGAAAAATCTATAGAAGTATATTTATTGAAAAACGGAAAATACGAGTGGGATAATATCTATACGGTCATTCCTGATGATGATTTGGCGGAAATGACGGAAGAAGAAAGAGCAGAAATCGCCTTCTTCTTCAAAGTATCAATTTATGACGATTTCATTATCGACATCAAAGAGGTATTCGAAAACGTTATTGCATATTAACGCCATAGAAAAAGAAGCTGAATAAGGATGAGCCATGTAGAAAAATATTTTTTCAGCAACACATTGAAGGCAATTGGGGCTAAAAGTGAGGCTGATTTATTTTAAAATTTCTTAAAAAGATTGCAATACCAAATTTTTTGGTCGAACTTGCATACATTTCAACTTTTTACACCATACTAGTAAAAAGTGCAGTTTGAATTTGTTGAAAGTGAGGCAATTAATAATGAAAGCAACAGGAATTGTACGACGTATTGATGATTTAGGACGAGTTGTTATTCCAAAAGAAATTAGACGCACAATGCGTATTCGTGAGGGAGATCCGCTCGAAATTTATACAGACCGAGAAGGAGAAGTGATTTTAAAAAAATATTCACCAATTAATGATTTAGGTGAATTTGCACAGGAATATGTGGAATCACTTTATGAAACGTTTGGCACACCTGCGCTTATTAGTGACCGCGATGAAGTCATTGCGATTGCAGGTGCATCGAAAAAGGAATATGTCAATCGTAGGCTATCTGCTTTTGCAGAGGACTGCTTAAAATCTCGCAACCCAACGCTTGAAAAAATGGAAACAACTTTAGAAATTGTGCCAGGACAGTTTGAGCAAGTAAAGTCCTACTGTATTGTGCCAATTGTAAATAACGGCGATATTATTGGAGCTGTCTATTTATTTTCAAAGGCGCATTTTATCGGTGATGTCGAACAAAAAGCAGCAGAGCTAAGCGCAACATTTTTAGCGAAGCAAATGCAGCATTAATCCCAAAGCCACTGAATGAAGCGAATGAGCTCATTTGGTGGTTTTTTGTGTTTATAGAGTGCCAGGCACACATACAATTCTCACACAATTTCAAAAAGGCAACTTATCCTTCCAAAAACAGTCCTTCTACGAGAGATGCTGTATTCATGCTATACTGTAGGCACTCATATGAATGAGGAAGGATTGTAATAATGACGCAATATGGAATGAAAAAATATATGAGGGGTGCACTTTTATTGACGCTAGCGGCGCTTTTAGTGAAAGTGCTGAGTGCGGTTTATCGTGTACCTTTTCAAAACTTAGTTGGAGATGAAGGATTTTACGTTTATCAGCAAGTGTATCCGTTTATTTCGTTTTTTGTCGTATGGACATCAGGAGGCTTCGCGGTTGCCATCTCAAAAGTTCTAGCAGATACAGCGGATGCAAATAGAAGGCGAGCTATTTCTAAAATCATATTTAGCTATTTAACGATACTGTCTATCCTATTTTTTAGTTTGTTATTTTTTGGTGCATCAACGTTTGCACAGTGGATGGGGGACGAAAAGCTTGGGCCATTATTGCAAACAGGTGCTTTTGTAGCGCTTTGTATGCCAACACTCGCTTTATTAAAAGGCTCGTTTCAAGCAAAGGGCATAATGGAGCCTGTTGCCTATGCGCAGGTGTTTGAGCAATTTATTCGTGTCTTGGTTATTTTAGGTGGTACGGTTTTGGTGATGCAAACATCGCAATCAATTTATGCAGCGGGCAATATGGCGGTGCTTGGCGCAGTAGTCGGAGAGATTGCAGGGATTGTGCTGTTACTTGTTTATATGAGGAAACAGTTCAAGCGTGCGCATCAGACGATTAAAATAAATGCATGGTCTATTATTAAAGATGTGACGCTGTTTAGCTTAAGCGTTAGTTTGAGTAGCTTAATGCTGCTTGGCTTTCAATTAGTTGATTCTTTTACAGTGTATAGCACCCTACTTGAACGAGGAATGTCACCAGAGCAGGCAATGGCACAAAAGGGCATTTATGACCGAGGGCAGCCGCTTGTGCAGCTCGGTGTCGTTATTGCTTCATCGTTATCGTTAGCGATTGTGCCACTTATTGCTCAAAAAGTAAAAACAGCAGGGCGTGGAGCGATTCCATTTATGCAACTAACATATCGCACAGCATTATTATTTGGAACCGCGGCGGCACTTGGTTTAGTTATTACGATGCCCTATGTCAATGAGCTACTATTTAAAACGACGGATTTATCAACAATCTTAATGATTGTTGTTATACAAATTATTCCGTTTTCGCTTATTTTAACATTCACCGCGATTTTACAAGGCTATGGTAAATTGAAAATACCTGCATTGATTGTGATGTTAGGTTTCATTGTGAAATGGTTGAGTAATATATGGCTACTTCCAACAATCGGCATTAGTGGAGCAGCGTGGGCGAGTGATTTTGGCTTGTTCCTCAGTGCGATTTTCCTTATGCTATATATAAAGCGAATCGTCAATATTCGTTTAGCGCCAAATGCTTTTTACAAGACGCTTGCTGTAGCGAGTATTGCAATGGTTGTAGCAGTCGAGGTTAGCGCTGTTATTTGTGGAATATTGCTGAGTGCAGTAGATGGGCGTATGCAAGCCGCTGTTATGAGTGTCATTTTAATTTCGGTAGGGGCAGCTACATTTATTACGATCATTGCAAAAAGCCGCGTGTTAAAGGAAAAGGAATGGTTTTTAATTCCATTTGGTCGTCGGATGGCACTATACCAACTGTGGCTGAATAAAAGAAGGTAGGAAAATCGATGAATGAATTAACAGTAATAGGCTTAGGTGCGGCTGATTTTGAGCAGCTGCCGTTAGGCGTTTATAAAAAGTTAAAATCAGCTAAAAAGCTTTATGTGAGAACGCTTGATCACCCTGTTATAAAGGATTTGATAGCAGAAGGTATCGAATTTCATAGCTTTGATGCCATTTATGAAAAGCATGATACATTTCAACCTGTTTATGAGGAAATTGCTACATATTTAATCGAAGCAGTACAACAGGAGCCTGTGTTATATGCTGTGCCAGGGCACCCGCTTGTCGCAGAGCAAACGGTACAGCATTTAATTGAAGCTTCACGCAAAGGACAAATCGAGCTGAAAATTGAAGGGGGACAAAGCTTCCTTGACCCAATATTTACAGCGCTTCAAATTGACCCAATCGAAGGTTTTCAATTACTAGATGGAACAAGCTTAACGATGGATGAGCTGAACATGCGTCAGCATATCTTAATTGCGCAAGTGTATGATGAATTTAGCGCCTCAGAGGTAAAGCTGACATTGATGGAGAAATATCGTGATGATTATCCTGTGACGATTGTGACAGCAGCAGGCTCATCACAAGAAAAATTAGTGACAGTGCCATTATACGAGTTAGACCAAGTGGCAGAGTTAAATAATTTAACGACGGTCTATGTGTCGCCTGTGACAACAGACGAGGATGCACTGCGTGATTGGACAACATTGCGCCGCATTATTGCAGTATTGCGCGGGCCAAATGGCTGTCCGTGGGATCGCAAGCAAACGCATGAATCGTTGAAAAAATACTTAATAGAAGAAACGCATGAGTTTTTAGCGGCGGTTGATGCGGAGGATGATTTCGCAATGGTCGAGGAGCTAGGCGATGTCTTGCTACAGGTATTTTTACATGCGCAAATCGGTGAGGATAATGGCTACTTCAATTTAGAAGAAGTGCTCGCATCTGTGAGCGAAAAAATGATTCGCCGTCATCCACATGTCTTTGGTGATGTATCAGCAGAGGATGCAGACGCGGTCGTTGCTAATTGGGAGGCGATTAAGCGTCAAGAAAAGGGTGAGTCAGAGGAGCCACTTTTATCGAGTGAGTACCGCACAGAATCATCACTGCAAACATCTTATAATTATCAAAAAAAGGCAGCATCTGTTGGCTTTGATTGGCCAAATGCAGACGATACATGGGATAAATTTGCGGAGGAATGGCAAGAATTCCGTCAAGAAGTTACAGAAGGCTCTGCAACTTCACGCCTTGATGAATTCGGCGATGTGTTATTTACATTAGTCAACATCGCACGCTTTTATAAAATTTCACCAGAGGAAGCAATGATTCACGCCAACGCAAAATTTGCTCGTCGTTTTGGCTATGTGGAACAGCAAGTGAAGGCGAGTGGACAAGATTTCAATGCATTCACATTAGAGCAATTAGATGCCTTTTGGAATAAGGCAAAAAAGCAGGAAAAGGGAGAATAATTATGCGATTAGATAAATTTTTAAAAGTATCAAGATTAATTAAGCGCCGCACATTAGCAAAGGAAGTTGCGGTACAAGGACGCATTACTATTAATGACAAAGTAGCAAAGGCAAGCAGTACAGTGAAAGTAGGCGATGAGTTAGCGATCCGCTTTGGGCAAAAAATCGTTACAGCTCGTGTTGAACAGCTAAACGAAAATGCACGCAAAGAAGATGCGGCAAATATGTTCATGATTTTAAAGGAAGAGCGCCTAGAAAAAGTCGAGCCAGAGTTTATCGACGACGAGGACTAAGCAAATGGCAGATGAAAAAGCATGCCCGCTCTGTGGTGGCAATAATCATTGCGGTGTGGTCAGTCAAAAAGCTGACTGCTGGTGCATGACAGCGAACTTCCCAAAGGAAATGCTGTCAGAAAATCCGACGAGCTGTATTTGTGAGAAATGCTTGGAGGAATATAGGGAGCGCAATGCATGAAAAAAATAGGCATCTATGGCACCAACACAGTAGTATTATTGACTGTTTACTTTGGTGTGGTTCTATAGGTCGATAGAAAATGAAGTATATTAAGCCTGCTCAGATTCATATTTGAGCAGGTTTTGTCATTTATCCACTTAAACAATGCAATAATTCGCCGCTTCTAAATTAGGAGATGTACATCATTATGTTCCGATAGACCACAAAGGAGTATACCTTTAAAGTATATGCGATAACAAAAATATCATGTCGCATCCCTCTCTACTATTCCCTCGTCTTATATTCAACAAAATAAATTTATAAGGGTGATAAAATGGACTCTGAATTACTAAAGGTTTTTGATAGAAATGGAGCACACATAGGGACAGCTACAAGGGCCGAGGTTCATAGTAAAGGCTTATGGCATGAAACCTTCCATTGTTGGTTTGTCAGTAAAGAAAAGAATAACTATTTTCTTCATTTTCAGTTGAGAAGTGCCGAGAAGAGGGATTACCCGAATCTGCTGGATATATCGGCAGCAGGGCATATCAATGCGGCTGAAAGCGTTGTGGATGGTATTAGGGAAGTATATGAGGAACTAGGTGTAGATGTAGCGATAGAAGATTTGATATATATTGGAACACTAGTGTCGCATTAAAATAATTAATTGCACTATTGTAAAATGAATTTTCTGT